>NZ_WIVR01000019.1:0-80287 GCF_009600525.1 Pseudomonas sp. FSL R10-1350 | reverse complement strand
ACATTTTGGAAGCCGAGCCCCAGCTTGCGGGCGTGGTGGCGGTCGACCTGGAAGCCAAGCGTCTGGTGCGCGTGCGTGAAAACCTTGAGCGTCTGGGCCTGAGCGCCGAGCTGATTGCTGCCGATGGCCGCGACACTGCGACCTGGTGGGACGGCAAGCCGTTCCAGCGCATCCTGCTCGATGCCCCATGTTCTGCGACGGGCGTGATCCGCCGTCACCCGGACATCAAACTGACCCGCCAGCCGGACGACATCGCCGCCCTCGCCAGCCTGCAAGGCGAGTTGCTGGACGCCATGTGGCAGACCCTGGAAGTCGGCGGCATCCTGCTGTACGCCACCTGTTCGACCTTACCGACCGAAAACACCGAAGTGATTGAAGCCTTTTTGGCCCGCACTCCCGGTGCGCGCGAGCTGGACATCGCCGGGCAGTTCGGCATCAAGCAACCTCACGGGCGCCAATTGCTGGCGCAAGAGGGTGGGCATGACGGTTTCTATTACGCCAAACTGATCAAGATCGCTGCCGCACGCGGCTAACGACGGGAACAGGGAATCACGGCATGAAAATCATCATCCTCGGCGCAGGGCAGGTCGGCGGTACGCTGGCCGAGCATTTGGCCAGTGAAGCCAATGACATCACCGTGGTCGACACCGATGGCGATCGCCTCCGCGATTTGGGTGATCGTCTGGATATACGTACCGTGCAGGGCCGTGCTTCGCTGCCCAATGTGCTGCGCCAGGCGGGCGCTGACGATGCCGACATGCTGGTGGCGGTGACCAACAGCGACGAGACCAACATGGTCGCGTGCCAAGTGGCCTACACGCTGTTTCACACCCCGACCAAAATCGCCCGGGTACGCGAATCGGCCTACCTGACCCGTGGCGAAGAGCTGTTTGATAACGACGCGATTCCGGTCGACGTCTTGATCAGCCCCGAGCAGGTCGTGACCAACTACATCAAGCGCCTGGTTGAACACCCCGGCGCCTTGCAGGTGATCGACTTTGCCGGCGGCAAGGCGCAGTTAGTGGCGGTCAAGGCGTACTACGGCGGCCCGTTGATTGGCCAGCAATTGCGCCAGTTGCGTGAGCACATGCCGAATGTGGACACCCGGGTCGCAGCGATTTTCCGACGTGACCGGCCGATTACGCCCCGTGGCGACACGGTGATTGAGGCCGACGATGAGGTGTTTTTCATCGCCGCCAAGGCCAACATTCGCGCCGTGATGAGCGAAATGCGCCGTCTCGACGAAAGCTATAAACGCATTGTGATCGCCGGGGGCGGGCAGATTGGCGAGCGCCTGGCCGAGGCCATCGAAAGCCGTTATCAGGTCAAGATCATCGAGATGAGCCCGGCCCGCTGCCGCTATTTGTCTGACACCCTGGACAGCACCGTGGTGCTGCAGGGCAGCGCGTCAGACCGCGACTTGATGCTCGAAGAGAACATCGCTGATGCCGACCTGTTTCTGGCCCTGACCAACGACGATGAGGCCAACATCATGTCCTCGTTGCTGGCCAAACGCCTGGGCGCAAAAAAGGTCATGAGCATCATCAACAACCCGGCCTATGTGGACTTGATCCAGGGCGGCGAAATCGACATCGCCATCAGCCCGCAGTTGGCCACCATCGGCACCTTGCTGGCCCACGTGCGCCGGGGCGACATTGTCAGCGTGCACTCGCTGCGCCGGGGTGCGGCGGAGGCCATCGAAGCGATTGCCCACGGTGATTCGAAGTCGAGCAAGGTGATTGGCAAGCGCATTGGTGAAATCAACCTGCCGCCGGGCACCACCATTGGCGCGATCATTCGCGACGACGAAGTGCTGATTGCCCACGACGCCACAGTGATCAATGCCGGTGACCATGTGATTTTGTTCCTTGTGGATAAAAAGCATATTCGCGACGTAGAGAAGCTGTTCCACGTTGGTTTGAGTTTTTTCTAAGGAGTCAGGGATGCTGGAGTCATTGGAAAAGATGTTGGCCAAGGGTGTGGATAACTCGCTGCTGCGCTTCGGGCTGGGCAAGGGTTATCTCGACCTTGGGGATAACCTCAAGGCGGCGGAACATTTGCAGCGCTGTGTTGAATTTGACCCCAAGTACTCAGCGGCCTGGAAGCTGCTGGGCAAGGCCCGATTGGCGGCAGGCGACCGTGCAGCGGCGCGTGAAGCGTGGGAGCAGGGGATAATCGCGGCACAAGGCCATGGCGACAAACAGGCCGAGAAAGAAATGACCGTGTTTTTGAAGAAGCTGGAGAAGCAGCAGGCTTAACGCCTCAGATTTCCTGTGGGAGCGGGCTTGCTCGCGATGGCATCTACGCAGTTTCAAGGTTAAACCGCGTCGTTTGTATCGCGAGCAAGCCCGCTCCCACAGGTTGTGCATTCAGCTAGCTCAGTACCAGCGCGCTTCGCCCGGCGGGCGTTTTTTGAAGCGTTTCATGCTCCACATGTATTGGCTCGGGTAAGCCCGCACGTATTTCTCCACCACTTGGCTCATGGCCGCGCAGGCGGTTTCGGTGTCGGTGCTGTACATGGCTTCGGGCGCCGCTTCCAATATCACTTTGAACCCCGAACCGTCCGGCAAACGCACCGCGTGCAGGAACACACCCACCGCTTTGCCACCCGCCAGCATGTTGGGCACAAATTTGCTGGTCAGGGCCGTGGTGCCGAGGAACGGTACAAAAATACCCGCTGATTCTGCCGGCTCCGGGTCTGCCGGGATGCCGACCTGGCCGCCTTTGCGCACCTCTTTGATGACACTCAAAATGCCTTCTTTGGTCGACGCGGCCACGCGGTTGCCCAACTGTACGCGCTGTTTGCGCAGCAGTTCGTCTACGGCCTTGAGCTTGGGCGGGCGATAAAAAATGATCGGTTTGCACTGGCTGCAATAGAAGTGGTTAAGCACTTCCCAGTTACCCAGGTGGCTGGTGATGCCGACCACGCCTTTGCCGGAAGCGAGGGCGTCTTTGAGCACGTCCAGGCCTTCGACTTCGCGCACCAGGTCAATGGAGCGCTGGGCGGGCCAGATCCACGCGCAGGCGCTCTCGGTCAGGCTTTTGCCGATGTCTTTGAGGCTTTGGCCGACCAATTGTTCACGGGCAACCGGGTCCATTTTGGGGAAGCACTTGGCCAAGTTGATCCGCACCACGTCGCGCGAGCGATTGGGCAGTTTCCACATCAGCCAGCCGATGGCCGAGCCCACGTGTTGCACCGCGCCCCAAGGGAGCATGGCAAACAACCGTAAAGCCCCGACCAGCAAGGCGCCTTTAAACTTTTCCACAGGGTCTTTCCCGTCTTCATAGTGCATCGACAACCCTTGTGGGAGCGGGCTTGCTCGCGATTCAGGCAACGAGGTGCATCTGGATCACCGCGTAGAGGCCATCGCGAGCAAGCCCGCTCCCACAGGGCCGGTGTATAAAAAGGCATTCTAACCGGCGTTGGACAGCTCAGCGTAGCGGTCGCAGGTGGTGGCGTGGTCCATGACCATGCCGCTGGCCTGCATGAAGGCGTAACAAATGGTCGGGCCGACGAAGGTAAAACCGGCTTTTTTCAAACCTTTGCTCATGGCTTCGGCCTCAGGAGTAACGGCCGGGAACTCATGCCGTTCGGTGAAGTGGTTGATCTTGGGCTTGCCGCCAACGAACGACCACAAAAACTCAACCGGGTCTTTGAGCGCCAGCCAGGCCTGGGCGTTGCGCCGCGCGCCGGTGACTTTCAAGCGGTTGCGCACAATGCCCGGATCGAGCAGCAAGGCCTCTATCTCGGCGTCTGTCATGACCGCCAGGCGCTGCACATCAAAGCCAAACATGACCTTGCGATAATGCTCGCGTTTGCGCAAAACCGTGATCCACGATAAACCCGCCTGGAACCCTTCGAGCAATAACAACTCGAAGAGCGCATGCGCATCGCGCAACGGCACGCCCCACTCTTGATCGTGATAGGCCGCATATAGCGGGTCGTCAGGGCACCAGAAACAACGTGGCATAGAGGCTCCAAGAGGTGGAGGCGCGACCGAATCGGGTATACTCCCGCTCTTTAAATCGCAGCCCAAGAAACAGGTGAATTTGTGAGCCAGCCTACGCCAGCAGTGCGTACCTTCCAAGACTTGATCCTCGCCCTCCAGCAATACTGGGCCGAGCAAGGTTGTGTGGTGCTTCAGCCCTACGATATGGAAGTGGGCGCCGGCACTTTCCATACCGCCACGTTTTTGCGCTCTCTGGGCCCAGAAACCTGGAACGCCGCTTATGTGCAGCCCAGTCGTCGCCCGACTGACGGCCGCTACGGCGAAAACCCTAACCGTCTGCAGCACTACTACCAGTTCCAGGTGGTATTGAAGCCAAACCCGCCTAACTTCCAGGAGCTGTACCTGGGCTCGCTGAAGCACATCGGCCTGGACCCGCTGGTTCACGATATCCGTTTTGTCGAAGACAACTGGGAATCGCCGACCCTGGGCGCCTGGGGTCTGGGCTGGGAAATCTGGCTCAACGGTATGGAAGTCACCCAATTCACTTACTTCCAGCAAGTAGGCGGCATTGAGTGCTACCCGGTGACCGGCGAAATCACCTACGGCCTTGAGCGTCTGGCGATGTACCTGCAAGGCGTGGATTCTGTCTACGACCTGGTCTGGACTGACGGCCCGTTCGGCAAAGTGACCTACGGCGACGTGTTCCATCAGAACGAAGTCGAGCAGTCGACTTACAACTTCGAACACGCCAACGTCGACAAGCTGTTTGAACTGTTCGATTTCTATGAAAGCGAAGCCAAGCGCCTGATCGAACTCGACCAGCCGCTGCCGCTGCCAAGCTACGAAATGGTGCTCAAGGCATCCCACACCTTCAACCTGCTGGACGCGCGCCGGGCCATCTCGGTGACCGCACGTCAGCAGTACATCCTGCGTGTGCGTACCCTGGCGCGTTCGGTGGCTCAGGCGTATCTCGAAGCGCGCGCCAAGCTGGGCTTCCCGATGGCTCCACCCGATTTGCGTGATGAAGTGTTGGCTAAGTTGGAGGCTGCACAATGAGTGCTCAAGATTTTCTGGTTGAACTGGGCACTGAAGAACTGCCGCCAAAAGCCCTCAGTACCTTGGCCGACGCGTTTTTGGCCGGTATCGAAAAAGGCCTGCAAAGCGCCGGTCTGAACTTCAAGGCGAAAAAAGTCTATGCCGCGCCGCGCCGTCTGGCCGTGCTGCTGACCCAGCTCGACACGCAACAGCCTGATCGCAGCATCAACATCGACGGCCCGCCTCGCCAGGCCGCGTTCGACGCTGAAGGCAACCCGACCCAGGCAGCCTTGGGTTTTGCCAAAAAATGCGGCGTTGAGCTGAGCGAAATCGATCAGAGCGGTCCAAAACTGCGTTTCAGCCAGGTAATCATCGGCAAGCCGACCGCCAGCCTGCTGCCGACCATCGTTGAAGACTCGCTGAACGATTTGCCGATCCCCAAGCGCATGCGCTGGGGTGCACGCAAAGAAGAATTCGTGCGTCCAACCCAATGGTTGGTGATGCTGCTGGGCGATGAGGTCATCGACTGCACCATCCTCGCGCAAAAGGCTGGCCGTGATTCTCGTGGTCACCGTTTCCACCACCCGGAAAACGTGCGCATCACCTCGCCTGCCAACTACCTCGAAGACCTGCGCAAGGCCTACGTGCTGGCAGACTTCAATGAGCGTCGCGAGCTGATCTCCAAGCGTGTGGCCGAACTGGCCACGATGCAGGAAGGCACCGCGATCGTGCCGCCAAGCCTGCTCGATGAAGTGACCGCGCTGGTTGAATGGCCGGTGCCGCTGGTGTGCTCGTTCGAAGAGCGCTTCCTCGACGTGCCGCAAGAAGCCCTCATCACCACCATGCAGGACAACCAGAAGTATTTCTGCCTGCTGGACGTCGATGGCAAGCTGCTGCCGCGTTTCATCACCGTGGCCAACGTCGAGAGTAAAGATCCGAAACAGATCATCTCGGGTAACGAGAAAGTGGTTCGCCCACGTCTGACCGATGCCGAGTTCTTCTTCAAGCAAGACAAAAAGCAGCCGCTGGAAAGCTTCAACCAGCGCCTGCAAAACGTGGTGTTCCAGGCGCAACTGGGCAGCGTTTACGACAAGGCCGAGCGCGTATCTAAGCTGGCCGCGTTCATCGCCCCGCGCATTGGCGGCGACGCTCAGCGCGCAGCCCGTGCAGGCTTGCTGTCCAAGTGCGACCTGGCCACTGAAATGGTCGGCGAGTTCCCGGAAATGCAAGGCATCGCCGGTTACTACTACGCCCTCAATGATGGCGAGCCAGAAGATGTCGCCCTGGCGCTGAACGAGCAGTACATGCCGCGCGGTGCGGGCGCTGAACTGCCAGAAACCCTGACCGGTGCAGCGGTGGCCATCGCTGACAAGCTCGATACCCTGGTGGGTATTTTCGGCATCGGCATGCTCCCGACCGGTAGCAAAGACCCGTACGCACTGCGTCGCGCAGCGCTGGGGATCTTGCGGATTCTGATCGACAAAAAGCTCGACCTCGACCTGACCGAAGCGGTGAACTTCGCCGTGTCGGCGTTCGGTGCCAAGGTCAAGTCAGCCGGTCTGGCTGACCAGGTGCTGGAGTTCATCTTCGACCGCCTGCGTGCGCGTTACGAAGACGAAGGCGTGGACGTGGCGACGTACCTGTCGGTGCGTGCGTTGCAGCCGCGTTCGGCGCTGGACTTCGATCAGCGTGTGCAAGCCGTTCAGGCGTTCCGTCAGTTGCCGGAAGCCGAAGCTCTGGCCGCTGTGAACAAGCGTGTATCGAACCTGTTGAGCAAAGTGGAAGGCAAGATTTCGACGAATGTCGAAGCCAAGTTCTTCGACAACGCCAGCGAGTTCTCGCTGTACTCGGCCATTCAAAAGGCGGACGAAGCGGTACAACCGATGGCCGCTGCCCGTCAGTACAACGAAGCGCTGACCCGTCTGGCCTCGCTGCGCGAGCCGGTGGACGCGTTCTTTGAAGCGGTGATGATCAATGCCGATGACGCCAGCGTGCGGGCTAACCGCTACGCCTTGCTGGCCCGTCTGCGCAGCCTGTTCCTGGGCGTCGCTGATATTTCGTTGCTGAGCTGAGGAACTGATGAAGCTGCTGATTCTCGATCGGGACGGTGTCATCAACCAGGACTCCGACGCTTACATCAAGTCTGTCGAGGAGTGGATCCCGCTCCCCGGCGCGATTGAGGCGATTGCGCAGTTGAGCAAAGCGGGCTGGACGGTTGCCGTGGCAACCAACCAGTCCGGCATTGCCCGCGGCTATTACGACCTCGCCACGCTGGACGCCATGCACGCACGCCTGCGCACGTTGGTGGCCGAGCAGGGTGGCGAGCTTGGGCTAGTGGTGTATTGCCCTCACGGGCCCGATGAAGGCTGCGCATGCCGCAAGCCAAAGCCGGGCATGTTGCACACAATCGCCGAGCATTACGGTGCAGATCTGTCCGAATGCTGGTTTGTGGGTGACAGTTTGGGTGACTTACAGGCTGCTGAGGCCGTCGATTCACAGCCTGTTTTGGTAAAAACCGGAAAAGGCCTACAAACTTTGACCAAAGTGTTTCCGGTTAATACCCTAATATTTGACGATCTGGCGGCAGTTGCCGCCGAACTTATCCACAAATAGGGCAGGTTTGAACACGCGCCGGCATTCTGTGCACAGGCCTGTTCAGTCATGCCTTATCCGCAACGGTAAAAGCCGCTATGTCGATACTGCAGGCCATCAGAACTTTCTTCTTTTACCTGCTGCTGGGCACCAGTTCTCTGCTGTGGTGTTCACTGAGTTTTTTTGTCGCACCCTTTTTGTCGTTTCCTGCGCGTTATCGCTTTATCAACGTGTACTGGTGCCGCTGCGCGTTATGGCTGACGCGGGTGTTTCTGGGCATCAACGTCAAGGTCACCGGGGCAGAACACATCCCTGAGCGCCCGTGCGTGATTCTGGCCAACCACCAAAGTACCTGGGAGACATTTTTTCTCTCGGCCTACTTTCAGCCGTTGAGCCAGGTGCTCAAGCGTGAACTGCTGTACGTGCCGTTTTTTGGCTGGGCGATGGCGATGCTGCGCCCGATTGCGATTGACCGGGACAACCCGAAAGCGGCGCTCAAAGACATCGCTAAAAAAGGTGATGAGCTGCTCAAGGACAACATTTGGGTGCTGATTTTTCCTGAGGGCACGCGTGTACCTTACGGTCAGGTCGGCAAGTTCTCCCGCGGCGGTACCGCGCTGGCGGTGAATGCCGAATTGCCGGTTCTGCCGATTGCCCACAACGCGGGTAAATTCTGGCCTAAAACCGGTTGGGCCAAGCGCCCTGGCACCATTGAAGTGGTCATTGGTGAGCCGATGTACGCCAACGGCAGCGGCCCACGGGCGATTGCCGAGCTCAATGAGCGGGTACAAACATGGAATGAAGACGCTCAGCGGGCCATGGGTTCCTTGCCACCGGTGGCGGTGCAAACCGAAACAGCGGTGAACTGAGCGAATTGTGGATAACGTGTGCACAAGTTTTGGATTTCTTTTGAAATACAGTCATAACTCGATGATTTATATGCTTATTTCTCGGTATGACTTTTGAACAGAAAACGTGCATAAGTTTTTCTAACGCACAAAAAAACCGACCTGTTGGTCGGTTTTTTTGTGCGTTTTATCCGCCCGGCGTTAAACCTTATCGATATTCACGTGCCGGGTTTCTTTGAGGAACAGCATCCCCACCACGAAGCTGACGCCGGTGATGACGATCGGGTACCACAGCCCGTAGAAGATATCCCCGGTGTACACCACCAGCGCAAACGACACGGTCGGCAGGAACCCGCCAAACCAGCCGTTACCGATGTGGTAGGGCAGGGACATCGAGGTGTAGCGGATCCGCGTCGGGAACAGCTCAACCATCACCGCCGCGAGCGGGCCGTAGGTCATGGTGGCGATGAGCGTCAGCACCACCATGATCAACACCACCATTGGCTGGTTAACAGTGCTTGGGTCGGCCTTGGCCGGGTAGCCCGCGGCGGCCACGCTTTCACGCAGGGCAGCTTCGTTAAAACCGATGATCTTTTGCTCACCCACGGTTACCAGTACGTCGGCACCGGTCGGGGCAGACTGCGAGACGTAAGGCAGGCCTTGTTTGACCAGGAAGGTTTTGACCTTGTCGCACGGGCTGTCAAAACGCGCTTTACCCACAGGGTCGAACTGGAAGGTGCAGGTGGCCGGGTCAGCCGTGACCACAATCGGTGACTGGCGGCTGGCGGTGTCGATCTGCGGGTTGGCGTAATGGCTCAGGGCTTTGAACAGCGGGAAGTACAGCAGCGTGGCCAGCAACAGGCCGAGCATCAAAATCGGCTTGCGCCCGACTTTATCCGACAGCCAACCAAAGAAGATGAAGAACGGCGCGCCGATGACCACGCTGATAATCAGCAGCATGTTGGCCTGGGCCGGGTCCATCTTGAGCATTTGCGTGAGGAAGAACAGCACGTAGAACTGCGCCGCATAGAAGGTCACCGCCTGGCCTGCGTTGATGCCGAACAGAGCGATGAGGACGATTTTCAGGTTTTCCCATTTGCCGAACGATTCACGGATCGGCGACTTGCTGGTTTTACCTTCGGCCTTCATTTTTGCGAAGGCAGGCGACTCATGCATGCTCATGCGGATCCAGGTCGAGATGCCCAGCAGCACGATGGACAGCAGGAACGGCAAGCGCCAGCCCCACACTTCAAACTGATCGCCGGTGAGATAGCGGCAGCTCAGCACCACCAGCAGCGACAGCAACAGGCCCAAGGTGGCGGTGGACTGAATCCAACTGGTGTTAAAACCACGCTTGCCGGGGGCGGCGTGTTCGGCCACATAGGTCGCCGCACCGCCATATTCCCCGCCCAGCGCCAGGCCCTGAAGCATGCGCAACAGCACCAGCATGATCGGCGCAGCAATGCCGATGCTGGTGTAGGTGGGTAGCAGGCCGACCGCAAAGGTCGACAGACCCATCAGAACGATGGTCATGAGGAAGGTGTATTTTCGCCCGATCATGTCGCCCAAGCGGCCAAACACCAAGGCCCCGAACGGTCTCACCAAGAAGCCGGCGGCGAAGGCCATCAAGGCAAAAATAAACGCGGTGGTGTCGTTAACCCCTGAAAAGAACTGCTTGCTCAGGACGGTCGCCAGCGCGCCATACAAGAAAAAGTCATACCACTCGAACACCGTCCCGAGGGATGACGCGAAGATGATCTTTCGTTCTTCACGGCCAGTCGTCCCCTTGGCGGGGGCTGCTGCCGATTGTGCAATTGAGTCCGACATATTCAATGTCCTCGGCCCTGTGGGCCACAGTGATTATTGTTGTTGTCCACTGTCGGTTTCGGATGACTGCGACCGAAACCACGATCGCTGTCAGGCGACCGGTACTGCTGCAGTACGGCTAATACCTGCGTCTATCTCCAGTGCGTTAGAGGGGGTTGCGAGAATCAATTGCGCGGCCTTTTCGCCAATCATCAGCGTAGGCGAACAGGTATTACCCGAGACGATGGTCGGCATGATGGACGCGTCCGCGACCCGTAAGCCGGAGATGCCATGCACCCGCAGTTCGGCATCGACCACGGCTTCGGCGTCTTGCCCCATGCGGCAGGTGCCGACCGGGTGAAAGATCGTCGTGCCGATTTTGGCGGCCGCTTCGTGCAGTTCCTGTTCGGTTTGCAGGGCGGCGCCGGGCAGGTATTCCTCGGGGCTGAACGTGTGCAGGGCAGAGCTTGCGACGATGCGCCGGGTGAGGCGGATCGCATCGGCGGCGACTTTCAGGTCGTCGGGATGGCTCAGGTAGTTGGGGTCGATCAAGGGCGCGTCGTCCGGGTTGGCCGAGCGGATATCGACCCGGCCACGGCTTTTAGGGCGCAGGTTGCACACCGACGCGGTAAACGCCGGGAAGGTGTGCAGCGGCTCACCAAAGCGCTCCAGCGACAGCGGCTGGACGTGGTACTGCAAGTTCGCTGAGGGTTGATCCGGATCGGACTTAACGAAGGCGCCCAACTGGCTCGGGGCCATGGCCAACGGACCACTGCGGTCGTAGGCATAACGCAGGCCCATGCCGACTTTGCCCCACAGGCTGTTGGCCACTTGGTTGAGGGTGCGGGCGTTGCTCAGTTTGAAAATCAGGCGCAGTTGCAGGTGATCTTGCAGGTTTCCGCCGACACCCGGCAGCTCGTGCTGCACGGTTATCCCCAGGCTCTCCAGCAATGGCCGCGGGCCGATGCCCGAGCGCTGCAAAATCCCCGGCGAGCCAATCGCACCCGCGCTCAAGATGATTTCGCGGCGTGCGCTAAAAGTGTGATCCGCGCCTTGCCAGCGGGCCTTCACCTGCGTGGCGCGGTGGTTCTCCAGCAGCACTTTATCGACCTGCACGCCGGTCAGCACGGTCAGGTTGGGACGCTTGAGCACGGGGCGGATAAACGCTTTGGAGGCATTCCAGCGCACACCGGCGCGCTGGTTCACTTGAAAGTATCCACAGCCCTGATTGTCGCCGCCGTTGAAGTCATTGACGCTGGCGATGCCGTTTTGCGCAGCCGCGTCGCGGAAGGCATCCAGAATCGTCCAGGAATAACGCTGCTGCTCAACCCGCCACTCGCCCTCGGCGCCGTGCAGCGCGGAGTTCCCGGCATAGTGTTTTTCACTGCGTTTGAACAGCGGCAGCACGTCTTGCCAGGCCCAGCCCTTATTGCCCATGGCTGCCCAGCGGTCGTAATCACCGGCCTGACCACGCATGTAGATCATGCCGTTGATCGAAGAGCTGCCGCCCAACACCTTACCGCGCGGGTAACTCAGGCTGCGGCCTTGCAAGCCGGGCTGGGCTTCGGTTTTAAAACACCAGTCAGTGCGCGGGTTACCAATGCAATAAAGGTAACCCACAGGGATATGGATCCACGGGTAGTTGTCTTGCCCACCCGCTTCGAGCAGCAACACGTTGTGCTTGGGATCGGCAGACAGCCGATTCGCCAACACCGACCCCGCTGGCCCGGCGCCCACCACAATGTAGTCGTAGATCTGATTGGCTGATGGCATGTCGCACCTCGCCTGATTATTTTTTGTTCTTGTCGTTCTCCATCCTATTGATTAATTTCGAGTTGAAAACGCGTGATTTCACCCATGGCTTGTGCGTTTTTGCACAGCTCAAATGACCGGGCACGAGGGACGACGATGTTCGACTGGAATGACATGCGGTATTTTCTGGAGCTACAGCGCAGCGGGCGCCTGCTCACGGCTGCCAAGCGCCTCAACACCACCCACAGCACCGTGGCGCGGCACATTGAGCACATCGAACAGCACCTGGGCACGGCGCTGTTTGTGCAGCATGCCCAAGGCTACCAACTGACCCCCGCTGGGCAGGCGCTGCTCAAACATGCCGAGGCCATGGAAAACGTCGCCCTGCTGGCCCAGGAAGAAATCACCCAGGCCATCACCCCATTGGGCAAAATCCGCCTGGGCGTGACCGAAGGCATCGGCATCATGTTCCTCACCTCACGCTTGCGCGGGCTGTTCGAACGCTACCCCGGGCTTGAAGTTGAACTGGTGGCGGTGCCGCGCTTTGTCAGCATCCTTAACCGCGAAGCGGAAATCAGCGTGCACCTCGACCGGCCCCACGCCGACCTGTTGATCACCCGCAAACTCACCGACTACCGCCTGGCGCTGTACGCCAGCCGCGACTACCTCGACAAAGCGCCAGCCCTGAACCACCGCGACGACCTGGCCAACCACTTCTGGATCGGCTACGTCGACGACCTGCTGTTCAGCGAAGAACTGCTGTTTATCAACCACTTCTGCCGCAACCCGACCGTGACCTTCCGCAGCACCAGCGTCATCGCCCAACAACAAGCCGCCCGCGCCGGGCTGGGCATCGCCGTACTGCCCAACTACATGGCCAGCCAAGACCCTGAATTGGTGCGCATACTGCCCGAAGAGTCAGTGCAACGCAGCTACTGGATCAGCACCCGGCGCGAATTGCACAAATCAGTGAGGCTGCGGGTGGTGTGGGATTTTTTGCTGGAGTTATGCAGGGAAGAGCAGGGGGTTTTGTTGGCGGATTAGGGGAGAGATAAATAGGTTGGGATGTTTAATTATTAGCTGGTTTTTCAGTGCTTGTTGAAACATCACTTGAGTGTAAAGCTCAGTCCAACCGCCTTACGAGGTGATGATATCTACTCGCTTCAAAATGGCTGAGTCCTTAGGGAATAAGTATTGAGGTGGGTGTCAGTTGCTACGGTAACGCGAAAGAGTGAGGAGACTTCATGATTAATGAGCAGCATCAGTCTTTTGAGGGGCTTAAGCAGTACTCAGAAGATAATGTTGAATACTGGTCTGCCCGTGACCTTGCTCCATTATTGGAATACCGTGATTGGCGCAATTTTGAAAATGTCATCAAAAAAGCGATGCATGCCTGTAAAGCCAGCCAACGCCATGTTGAAGACCATTTTGTTGAAGCCACCAAAATGGTCACGTTGGGCTCTGATTCCAAACGGAAACTGGATGATGTGCACCTCTCACGTTACGCCTGCTATCTGGTAGTACAGAACGGTGATCCAACAAAAACCGTCATTGCTGCTGGCCAGACTTACTTTGCCATCCAAACTCGCCGTCAAGAACTGGCCGATGACGCCACATTTCAAAAGCTTAAGGACGATCAAAAGCGCTTATTGCTGCGCAATGAATTACGGGAGCACAACAAACAGCTAGTCGAAACAGCCCAACAGGCTGGAGTGGAAACTGGACTTGATTTTGCCATCTTCCAGAATCATGGATACCAAGGTCTTTATGGAGGGCTAGACCAGAAAGCCATCCACGAAAATAAACCCCTGAAAAAGAGCCAGAAAATTCTGGACCACATGGGATCAACTGAACTGGCAGCCAATCTGTTCCGCGCTACACAGGCCGAAGAGAAACTGCGGCGTGATCGCGTTCAGGGAAAACTACAAGCTAACCAAGTTCATTTCGAGGTAGGTCGAAAGGTTCGGGAAACTATTGCCGATCTGGGAGGTACGATGCCTGAAGATCTCCCAGTTCCTGAGAACAGCATCAAACAAATCGAGTCAGCAGCCAAGAAATCGAATGATTAGCCCTCGAACAATAAAAAAAGGCCAACGCTAAAACGTTGGCCTTTTTTTATGTTGCGCGTTACACCATCAGAAGTCCAGGTTGGACACCGCCAGTGCGTTGCTCTCGATGAAGTCACGGCGGGGTTCTACCGCGTCGCCCATCAAGGTGTTGAAGATCTGATCGGCGCCGATCGCGTCTTCAATGGTGACTTTCAGCATGCGGCGCACGCTTGGGTCCATGGTGGTTTCCCAGAGTTGGTCCGGGTTCATTTCGCCCAGCCCTTTGTAGCGCTGGATGGTGTGACGCTTGGTGCTTTCGGCCATCAGCCAGTCCAGGGCTTCTTTGAACTCGGTGACTTGTTTGCGACGCTCGCCACGCTGGATGTAAGCACCGTCGTCGAGCAGGGTGCTCAATTGGGCGCCCAGGGTCACAACGGTTTTGTAGTCGTTGCTGCCGAAGAAGTCGCGGTTGAAGGTGATGAAGGTCGAGTGGCCGTGGGAGATCAGCTCGACTTCTGGCAACCAGACATTGCGCTCGCGGTCTTCACGCAGGCTGGCTTTGTACACCAGGCCAGACTTCTCAACCAGACGCAGACGCTCTTCGAACTTGGCCATCCAGGCTTGCATGGCAGCATGGTCGCCCAACTGCTCAAGGGTGACGGCCGGCAGGTAAATGAAGTGCTCGGTCAGTTCCTGTGGGTACAGGCGCGACAGACGCTTGAGGGTCTTCATAACCATGCGGAAGTCGTACACCAGACGCTCCAGCGCTTCACCGGAGATGCCTGGGGCGTCTTCGTTGAGGTGCAGGCTGGCGTCTTCAAGGGCCGACTGGGTCATGTATTCTTCCATGGCGTCGTCGTCTTTGATGTACTGCTCTTGCTTGCCCTTTTTCACTTTGTACAACGGCGGCTGGGCGATGTAGATGTAGCCACGCTCGATCAGCTCCGGCAACTGACGGAAGAAGAAGGTCAGCAGCAGGGTACGGATGTGCGAACCGTCGACGTCAGCATCGGTCATGATGATGATGTTGTGATAGCGCAGTTTGTCGATGTTGTACTCTTCACGACCAATGCCGCAGCCCAGTGCGGTGATCAAGGTGCCGACTTCTTGCGAAGAGATCATCTTGTCAAAACGGGCTTTCTCAACGTTGAGGATTTTACCCTTCAACGGCAGGATGGCTTGGGTGCGGCGGTTACGTCCCTGCTTGGCGGAGCCGCCAGCAGAGTCACCTTCCACGAGGTACAGTTCGGACAGCGCCGGGTCTTTTTCCTGGCAGTCGGCCAGTTTGCCGGGCAGGCCTGCGATGTCCAGCGCGCCTTTACGGCGGGTCATCTCACGGGCTTTACGCGCTGCTTCACGGGCACGGGCTGCGTCGATCATTTTGCCGACGATCAGCTTGGCTTCGTTCGGGTTTTCCAACAGGAAGTCGGAGAAGAACTTGCCCATTTCCTGTTCAACTGCGGTCTTCACTTCAGAAGACACCAGCTTGTCTTTAGTCTGGGAGCTGAACTTGGGGTCCGGAACCTTCACCGAGATAATCGCGGTCAGGCCTTCACGGGCGTCGTCACCGGTGGTGGCGACCTTGTGCTTCTTGGCCAGGCCTTCAGCTTCGATGTAGGTGTTGAGGTTACGCGTCAGGGCAGAGCGGAAGCCCACCAGGTGCGTACCGCCATCGCGCTGCGGAATGTTGTTGGTGAAGCACAACAGGTTCTCGTTGAAGCTGTCGTTCCACTGCAAGGCGACTTCTACACCAATGCCATCTTCGCGCTGAACATTGAAGTGGAAGACCTGGTTAACCGTGGTTTTGTTGGTGTTCAGGTAGTCAACAAACGCACGCAGACCGCCTTCGTACTTGAACAGCTCTTCTTTGCCGGAGCGCTCGTCCTTGAGGACGATACCCACGCCGGAGTTCAGGAAGGACAGTTCACGAATACGCTTGGCCAGGATGTCCCAGCTGAAGTGAATGTTCTTGAAGGTCTCGGCAGACGGTTTGAAGTGAATCTGAGTACCGGTGGTGTCGCTTTCGCCAACGATGGCCATCGGTGCCTGAGGCACGCCGTGGACGTAGGTCTGTTCCCAAATCTTGCCGCTGCGACGTACTGTCAGTACCAGCAATTCGGACAGGGCGTTTACTACCGACACACCTACACCGTGCAAGCCGCCGGATACTTTGTAGGAGTTGTCATCGAATTTACCGCCGGCGTGCAGCACGGTCATGATGACCTCGGCCGCCGATACGCCTTCTTCTTTGTGCACATCAACCGGGATGCCGCGGCCGTTATCGCGCACGGTAATGGACTCATCCGGGTGGATGGTAATGGTGATGTCGTCGCAATGGCCAGCCAGCGCTTCGTCGATGGAGTTGTCGACGACTTCGAACACCATGTGGTGCAGGCCGCTGCCATCATCAGTATCACCAATGTACATACCGGGACGTTTGCGTACGGCATCCAGGCCTTTCAGCACTTTAATGCTCGTTGAGTCGTACGTATTTTCTTCGCTCAATGCCTTCACTCCCGATGGTCGTGGGTCTGGGTGATACAGCCCTGTTCCACGTGGAACAGGGCAACTGGCGTTTCCGTCTGCCAGCCTTCCCTCATAAATTCGTGGTCTACACAGGTGATAAAAACCTGGCAGCGTAAGTCTTCCAACAAGCGACACAGTGCGTTGCGGTGCTGCTCATCCAGTTCGGACGGCAAGTCATCCACCAGATAAATACATTGGCCACGCCGGGCCTGGCTCACCAAATGCCCTTGGGCAATGCGCAATGCACAGACCACTAACTTCTGCTGACCACGTGACAGGATGTCTGCCGCGTTATTGGCACCTAGCTTGAGGCGCAAGTCAGCTCGTTGTGGTCCGGCCTGGGTATGCCCCATTTGCTGGTCCCGGTGGACAGACGCAGCGAGTACAGCACTCAGCTCTCGGTCTTTGTCCCAGCCACGGTAATAACTCAGCGTTAAGCCTTCGAGTTCAAGCAACTCACTTAAGGTCTGCTCAAAGACAGGTTTCAAGGCCTTGATGTAAGCGCGGCGGTATTCATCAATTTCAGCACTGGCCAGACACAGTTCCCGGTCCCAGGCCGCTTGTGAAACGGCGTCGAGTGTACCATGCCGCAGCCATGAGTTCCGCTGCCGCAGGGCCTTCTGTAGCCGCTGCCAGGTCGACATAAAGCGCGGCTCCACATGGAACACCCCCCAGTCGAGAAACTGCCTACGGATCTTTGGGGCGCCTTCCAGTAGACGGAAGCTGTCAGGGTTGATCAATTGCAGGGGCAGGATCTCGGCCAGCTGCGCGGCACTGCGCGCATTTTGACCGTCGATCCGAATCTGGAACTCCCCATTTCGGTCCCGCGAAATACCCAACGCACTGTGCCCGCCTTCGGCCAGTTCGACCTGGCCAAACACGGTGCAGCTTTGCAGTTCATGCTGAATGACCGGCGTTAGCCGGGTACTGCGAAACGAACGGGCAAGCCCCAGTAAATGGACTGCTTCCAGCACGCTGGTTTTTCCGCTGCCGTTGGCGCCATACAGGATATTGATGCGGGGGGAGGGGGAGAAGGTCACCGGGTGCAGGTTACGCACACCGGTGACAGAGACGCGACTAAGGGACATCTAGCGTGGGCTGTGCATAAGTTACAGGCGCATCGGCATAACAACGTAGGCCGAGTCGTCGTTGTCCGACTCTTGCACCAGGGCGCTGCTGTTGGAGTCCGACAGGATCAAACGCACTTGTTCAGTGGTCATCACGCCCAGCACGTCCAGCAGGTAGCTCACGTTGAAACCGATTTCGAGCGAGCCGCCGTTGTAATCAACGCCCACTTCTTCTTCCGCTTCTTCCTGCTCCGGGTTGTTGGCCTGGATCTTCAATTGGCCATTAGCCAGTTGCAGACGAATACCGCGGTACTTCTCGTTGGACAGAATGGCGGTACGGCTGAACGCTTCACGCAGGGCCTGACGGTCACCGATCACCACCTTGTCACCGCCTTTAGGCAGTACACGCTCGTAATCCGGGAACTTGCCATCTACCAGCTTAGAGGTGAAGGTGAACTCGCCGGTGGTCGCACGGATGTGGTGTGCGCCCAACACGATGCTGACTTCGCCGTCCGGTTCGGTCAGCAAACGAGCCATTTCGAGGATGCCTTTACGCGGCACGATCACTTGATGGCGGTCTGGCTGGCCAATGTCGGCTTTCATCGAGCACATGGCCAGACGGTGACCGTCGGTAGCCACTGCGCGAATGATGCCGGCCGAAACTTCCAGCAACATGCCGTTGAGGTAGTAACGAACGTCCTGCTGGGCCATGGCAAAGCTGGTGCGCTCGATCAGGCGGCGCAGCTTGCTTTGCTGCAGGCTGCAAGTCAGCGAGCCCGGGCCTTCTTCAACGGTCGGGAAGTCATTGGCAGGCAAGGTGGACAGGGTAAAACGGCTACGGCCCGCTTTAACCACCAGTTTTTGATCGTCGAGCTTGATGTCGATCAGGGCGTCGTTGGGCAAGCTTTTGCAGATGTCCATCAGCTTGCGCGCAGGCACGGTGATCTCGCCGGGTTCAGCCGGCTCTTCGAGCTGAACGCGACCGACCAGTTCGACCTCAAGGTCGGTACCGGTCAGCGACAATTGCTGGCCTTCGACAACCAACAGCACGTTGGACAATACCGGCAAGGTCTGGCGGCGTTCTACAACGCCCGCGACCAGTTGCAGGGGTTTCAACAAGGCTTCGCGTTGAATGGTGAAATGCATGGTCTAGTCCCTTGCCTTAATAAGCTGCGTTGGTGTCATCAGGTTGTCAGGGTTCGCAGCAGGTTCTTGTAGTCCTCGCGGATGTCCGCGTCGGATTCCTTGAGTTCGTTGATCTTGCGGCATGCGTGCAAGACCGTGGTGTGGTCGCGGCCACCAAACACATCGCCGATTTCCGGCAGGCTGTGGTTAGTCAGCTCTTTGGACAGTGCCATGGCCACTTGGCGAGGGCGGGCCACCGAGCGTGAACGACGCTTGGACAGCAAGTCCGAAATTTTGATCTTGTAGTACTCAGCCACAGTACGCTGAATGTTATCCACAGAGACCAGTTTGTCTTGCAGCGCCAGCAAGTCTTTGAGGGACTCGCGAATCAGCTCGATGGTGATGTCGCGGCCCATAAAGTGCGAGTGGGCAATAACCCGCTTGAGCGCGCCTTCGAGCTCACGCACGTTGGAACGAATGCGTTGGGCAATAAAGAAGGCGGCATCGTGAGGCAGGTCGACCTTGGCCTGGTCTGCCTTTTTCATCAAGATCGCGACGCGCGTTTCAAGCTCTGGTGGCTCAACGGCCACGGTCAAACCCCAGCCGAAGCGGGATTTGAGACGCTCTTCGAGCCCTTCGATCTCTTTAGGGTAGCGGTCGCTGGTCAGAATCACTTGCTGACCGCCTTCAAGCAAGGCGTTGAAGGTGTGGAAGAACTCTTCCTGAGAACGCTCTTTGCGTGCAAAGAATTGAATGTCATCGATGAGCAGGGCGTCGACCGAACGGTAGAAGCGCTTGAACTCATTGATAGCGTTGAGCTGCAGGGCCTTGACCATGTCGGCTACAAAACGCTCGGAATGCAGGTACACCACCTTGGCATTCGGGTTCTTCTTCAGCAGGTGGTTGCCCACCGCGTGCATCAAGTGCGTTTTACCCAGACCAACGCCGCCATAAAGGAAGAGCGGGTTGTAGCCATGCTTGGGGTTGTCGGCCACTTGCCACGCCGCCGCACGGGCCAGTTGGTTGGACTTGCCCTCGACGAAGTTTTCGAAGGTGAACGTGCGGTTCAGGTAGCTGGTGTGCTTGAGCGCGCCCTCAACCTGGACGGTGCGCTGTTCGGCACGGGCTGGCGCCTGTTGCGAACTGGCACCCGCCATCGGGTCGAAGCTGTCACGCGAAGGCTCTTCGCTCGCCTGGTCCGCCTGTTTAGGCGCTGGCGCCGGTGCGGGCGTGGCACTTGCCGGTGCGCTGGGTGCTGGCGCAGGCGCGGATTGCTGTTGCGAAGCCGCTGCGGCCAATGGCGCATTCGGCGCAGCACGAGGTGCCGAGCTGCGTTTGCTGCCTATTAATAAGGACAGCGCAGGCGCCATGCCATTGCTGTGCTCGTTCAGCAGTTCAAGCAAACGGCTCAGGTACTTCTCGTTAACCCAGTCGAGCACAAAACGATTAGGCGCATACACGCGCAACTCGTCGCCTTCGGCTTCGACCTGTAGTGGACGGATCCAGGTGTTGAATTGCTGGGCAGGCAGCTCATCGCGCAAAAGCTCTACGCACTGCTGCCAAAGTTCCACTGACACGGATATCCCCTAAGTTGAAAGCCGGTGAGGCAAAAACAGGCGCCATTGTAGCGACCACTCGCCCACTTATCCACATGTAGGTTGCCTGCCTATAAGGAGAACGAGGTCTTTTTACTGTTAACAAAGCGACCAATGGTATGTGCATAAGGTCTGTGGATAAGCGGGTCTAAGCTCGTTGCACAAGTGGGGGGGAAACGCTGTGCATAACTGGCCTGTGGATAAAGAGGCCTTTCGTACACAGCTTATCCGAGGTCGCAGCACAGGCAGAGCACGGCTTCTCGACAGTGTTGTCATTCTCTGTAGGCCATGATTTTTAAGGGCTGCATCGAGTTATCCACAGATAAGTGGCTCACTAAAGTTAATAAGTTCTTTAAAAAAGCTTTAAATACGCTGTCTTTTTATTTTTATGACTGGCGGAACAAATGCGTGTGCACAACCGCTGGTATCTATTTAGCCGTCAACGTTGGTTGGAAATTGACCTATGGGCCTGCATTCACTAGAATCGCCGGTCTCTTAAAACGGGGGCCATTCCGGCCCGTTGTGGACGAACCAGGTAGCACGACATGAAACGTACTTTCCAACCAAGCACTATCAAACGCGCCCGCACTCACGGTTTCCGTGCTCGCATGGCTACTAAAAACGGCCGTGCAGTCCTGTCGCGTCGCCGCGCCAAAGGCCGTGCGCGTCTGGCAGTTTGATAATCAGACAATGGTGGTGAGTCAGGACTTCAGTCGGGAAAAGCGGTTACTCACTCCCCGACACTTCAAGGCAGTCTTTGACTCCCCCACCGGCAAGGTTCCGGGGAAAAATCTCCTGCTCCTTGCGCGCAGCAACGATCTTGATCACCCCCGTTTGGGGTTAGTGATCGGGAAAAAGAGCGTAAAGCTCTCCGTTCAGCGCAATCGCCTTAAGCGTTTGATGCGTGAATCGTTTCGTCTCCACCAGGATCTACTGGTTGGTTGGGATATCGTTATCGTCGCGCGCAAAGGTTTGGGTGACGTAGAGAACCCCGAATTGATTCAGCATTTCGGCAAACTGTGGAAACGTCTGGCCCGTAACACGCCAGCTCCATCTGTTAAAACCGAAACTGTAGGGGTAGGCAGTCCTGATGCGTAAACTGGCGCTCGTTCCGATCCAGTTTTACCGTTATGCCATTAGTCCTTTGATGGCAAATCACTGCCGTTTCTACCCCAGTTGTTCCTGCTACGCGTTGGAAGCCATCGAAACTCATGGCGTTCTTCGCGGCGGCTGGCTGACCTTTCGTCGTTTAGGTCGCTGTCACCCGTGGAATCCCGGTGGTTACGACCCGGTTCCACCTATCCCTACCTCCCGTTCTTCTTGATGGCCGAGTAATCATGGATATTAAACGCACGATCCTGATCGTCGCTCTCGCAGTCGTGTCCTACGTTATGGTTCTGAAATGGAACCAGGATTACGGCCAAGCTGCCCTGCCGACTCAGAATGTTGCCGCCAGCAGTAATACCGCGCAGGGTTTGCCTGACTCGGTGCCAGGTAACAGCGCTTCGAACAGTGCCGATGTACCCAGTGCCAATGCCGATACCAGCACACCGACAGAAACTCCGGTGGCTGCAAGCAAAGACCTGATTCACGTCAAAACCGACGTACTGGATATTGCAATTGATCCACAGGGTGGTGACGTTGCCCAACTGCGTCTGCCGCTTTATCCACGTCGCCAGGACCACCCGGATGTGCCTTTCCAGCTGTTCGATAACGGCGGCGAGCGTACTTATCTGGCACAAAGTGGCCTGACTGGTGTTGACGGTCCGGATGCACGTGCCGCCGGTCGTCCGGTTTTCAGTGTGGATAAAAAGACCTATGAACTGGCTCCTGGCCAGGATCAATTGGTTGTTGACCTGAAATTCAGCGAAGACGGCGTTAACTACATCAAGCGTTTCACGTTCAAACGTGGCCTGTACGATGTTCAAGTCAGCTATTTGATTGATAACGAGAGCGGCAAGCCGTGGACCGGCAACCTTTTCGCACAATTGAAACGCGACGCCAGCTCTGATCCTTCTTCCAGCACCGCCACCGGTACTGCCACTTACCTGGGCGCTGCCCTGTGGACAAGTGCAGAGCCGTACAAAAAAGTGTCGATGAAAGATATCGACAAGGGTTCGCTGAAAGAAACCGTTCAAGGTGGCTGGGTTGCATGGCTGCAGCACTACTTTGTAACCGCGTGGATCCCGCAGAAAGGCGATAACAACGTCGTTCAGACCCGCAAAGACAATCAAGGCAACTACATCATCGGTTTCACTGGCCCTACCTTGACGGTTGAGCCGGGCAAAACAGGTGAAACCAGCGCTACCTTGTACGCAGGTCCAAAGAGCCAGGGTGTACTCAAAGAGTTGTCCCCAGGCCTGGAGCTGACTGTCGACTACGGCATTCTGTGGTTCATTGCCCAGCCAATCTTCTGGTTGCTGCAACATATCCACAGCCTGGTGGGTAACTGGGGCTGGTCGATTATCTTCCTGACCATGCTGATCAAAGGGATCTTCTTCCCGCTGTCGGCCGCCAGCTACAAATCGATGGCTCGCATGCGCGCTGTGGCACCAAAACTGGCCGCTCTGAAAGAGCAGTTCGGTGATGATCGCCAGAAAATGTCGCAAGCGATGATGGAGCTGTACAAGAAAGAGAAGATCAATCCACTGGGCGGCTGCTTGCCGATCCTGGTGCAGATGCCGGTGTTCCTGTCCTTGTACTGGGTACTTCTGGAAAGTGTTGAAATGCGTCAAGCGCCTTTCATGCTCTGGATTACCGACTTGTCGATTAAAGACCCGTTCTTCATTCTGCCGATCATCATGGGCGCAACCATGTTCATCCAGCAGCGTCTGAACCCGACACCTCCGGATCCGATGCAGGCCAAGGTGATGAAGCTGATGCCAATCATCTTCACCTTCTTCTTCCTGTGGTTCCCGGCTGGTCTGGTGCTGTACTGGGTTGTGAACAACTGCCTGTCCATCGCTCAACAGTGGTACATCACACGTAAGATCGAAGCCGCTACCAAAAAAGCAGCTGCTTAACTTACTCTGTTGATCACCACTCAAAACGCCCCCTAGTGGGGCGTTTTGCTATCTGTCACTTTTGTTTTTGAGGCCTGTTTTTATGAGTGTTCCGGCACAAACCATTGCTGCTGTGGCAACCGCCCAAGGCCGAGGTGGTGTGGGGATCGTGCGTGTTTCCGGGCCACTCGCCCGTGCGGCGGCGCAAGCGTTCACTGAGCGCGAACTGAAACCGCGCTACGCCCATTACGGACCGTTTTATGGTGAAAACGGTGAAGTCCTGGATGAAGGCATTGCGCTGTATTTCCCGGGCCCGAACTCGTTCACCGGCGAAGATGTGCTGGAGTTGCAAGGTCACGGCGGGCCGATCGTGCTCGACATGCTGCTGCAACGCTGCATCGAGCTGGGTTGCCGTCTGGCACGACCAGGCGAATTCAGTGAGCGCGCGTTTTTAAACGACAAGCTCGATCTGGCACAGGCCGAGGCCATTGCCGACCTCATTGAAGCAAGTTCTGCACAGGCTGCGCGCAACGCATTACGGTCTTTGCAGGGGGCTTTCTCACACCGTGTGCATAACTTGACTGAGCAGCTCATCAGTTTGCGCATCTACGTCGAGGCAGCGATTGACTTCCCGGAGGAAGAAATCGACTTTCTGGCCGATGGCCACGTATTGCGCATGCTCGATAAAGTCCGCGAAGAGTTATCCACCGTTAAGCGCGAAGCCGGCCAGGGCGCCTTGCTGCGCGATGGCATGACGGTGGTGATTGCCGGTCGACCCAATGCGGGCAAGTCCAGTTTGCTCAACGCGCTGGCCGGCCGTGAAGCGGCCATTGTGACGGAGATCGCCGGTACGACCCGCGACGTGCTGCGTGAACATATCCACATCGACGGCATGCCCCTGCATGTGGTGGATACAGCAGGACTACGGGATACCGAAGATCAGGTCGAGAAAATCGGCGTGCAGCGAGCCCTCAAAGCCATTGGTGAGGCGGATCGCGTGTTGCTGGTGGTGGATGCGACGGCACCGGAAGCGGATGACCCCTTCGCGTTATGGCCCGAGTTTTTGGAGCAGCGCCCGGACCCGGCCAAAGTCACCTTGATTCGTAACAAGGCGGACCTAAGCGGTGAAGCGGTGAGCCTTGAAGTGAGCGCCGATGGCCATGTCACGATCAGCCTCAGCGCCCGATCGACGGACGGTCTGGATTTGCTGCGTGAGCACCTCAAGGCCTGCATGGGCTACGAGCAAACCTCTGAAAGCAGCTTCAGCGCACGTCGTCGTCACCTGGAGGCGTTGCAGCACGCCAGCGATGCCCTTGAGCATGGCCGGGCACAGCTGACGCTGGCGGGCGCCGGTGAGTTGCTGGCCGAAGATTTGCGCATGGCGCAGCAATCGCTGGGCGAGATTACCGGGGCATTCAGCTCGGATGATCTGCTGGGGCGGATCTTCTCCAGCTTCTGTATTGGGAAATAATTTAGCTCTGTAGCCGCTGAGGAGCGTAGCGAGGCTGCGAAAAGGACCGAAGGGCCTTTAGATTGCCGGGGCTGCTTCGCAACCCATCGCAGCCTCGTACCTCGTCAGCGGCTACACAGATCAATCATTTTGCTACAGTTAGTCGCATTCCCTCCGAGGTATTAGTCCAATGCGCCATTGATGCCGCCGCGAATAGTGCGGCCAGTTCTTGATTCCCCTGCAACAGGGGGTAGATCTGTGCATCTCTGGAGTGCGTATGACCCACGCGACCTGTGTAACGCTGGAAGGCGTTTCTTATCAGCTGCCCGATGGCAGCCCGCTGTTTTCTGATCTCAACCTGCATCTCGATCAACGCCACACCGGCCTGGTGGGGCGTAATGGTGTGGGTAAAAGTGTATTGGCCCGTCTGATTGCCGGGGATATTGCTCCTACCACTGGGCGCTGCCTGCGCACCGCAAAGGTGTATTACCTGGCGCAGCACATCACCCATGCCCCCGGGCAGACGGTCGCTGATCTGGCCGGTGTGCAACTCATCATCAACGCGCTGGAACGCATCGAGCAGGGCAGTACCGCACCAGCCGACTTTGACGCGGTGGGCGAGCAGTGGAACATTCGCCAGCAGTTACTCGACCAACTGGCCCACAACAACCTCGGGCACCTCACGCCTTTAACCCCGACCTCGCAGCTCAGTGGCGGCGAAGCCATGCGTGCCGCGCTGATGGGGGCGTTTATGTCAGAAGCCGAGCTGCTGATTCTGGATGAGCCGACCAATCATCTGGACCGTGAGCAACGTTGGGCACTGCAGGCGCAACTCAGCCATTGGCCCAAGGCGTTGCTGGTGATCAGCCATGACCGCGAGTTGCTGGAGACGATGACGCGCATCCTCGAACTCTCAGCCCTGGGGCTGGCCAGCTACGGCGGGGGTTATTCGTTTTATGCACAGGCCAAAGCCCAGCAGCAATCGGCCGCCGAACAGCAACTGGCCCACGCCAAACTGGAACGAAACAGACAAGAACAACGGTTGCGCGAGCAGGCTGAACAGCTTGAACGCAGGCAGGCGCGGGGTAACAAGTCTGCCAGCACCCGTAATCAGGCGAAGATTTTGCTGGGCCGCCAAAAGGAGCGCAGCCAAAACAGCAGCGGCAAATTCCAGCAACATCAGCAAACCGCGCGCGAGGCGTTGTCGGTGCGCGTCAGTCAAACTGCCAGCCAGGTTGAAAAGCAGCAGGCCGTGTTTGTCTATGCCCCCAAAACAAGCCAGCACAGCGCTGCCCACATCGCCGAGCTGGTCGATGCACGCTTGCCGTATGGCTTCGAACCGTTGCGCACACTCAGCCTTACGCTCAGTCGGGGCCAGCGGGTGGCCTTGCTTGGCCCCAATGGCTGCGGTAAATCAACGGTACTTAAGGTGTTGGCTGGCCAAGTGCAGACTCTGGCTGGGCAGGCGGATGTCCATGTGAAAACAGCTTATCTTGATCAACACCTGGCGTTGCTTAACCTTGAATGTTCGGTGCTGGAGCAATTGCAGGCACTCAATCGGCAACTCACAGAGAGTGAATTGCGTACCCGGCTGGCGCAATTAGGGCTCGGCGCCGAGCAGGTGAATCGCCCTTGTGGACAACTCAGTGGGGGTGAACGGCTGAAGGCGGCAATGGCCTGTGTGTTCTATGCCGAGCAACCTGCGCAGCTGTTGTTGCTCGATGAGCCCGCCAATCACCTCGATCTGGTGTCCTTGCTGGCGCTGGAAAGCATGCTCAATCAGTACACCGGCACGTTGGTTGTGACCTCACACGACCAAAGGTTTCTCGACGCTATTGGAATAACCCACAGGCTCATCGCGAGTGCCAACGGCTGGTTGAGCACCCCTGTTTGAATAGCCGATAAGCCGCCGTTCATCACCTTTATCCCTGTTGAATCTGCTGGCCGCTGGATGACGTGTTCATCCAGACGGCTTTCGGCCGCCTTTTTGTTGGCCTTGAAGGGGGAATTTCGTCGGATAAGCTCTGTGTATAACTGGCCCTTAGCTCAGTGGGTAAGTGGGCTCGAAAACTGAAGATAAACCCCCCTGTGGATAACGTTATCATTTACCCACAGGCTTAACGCACTTATTCACGCCCCTCATGGCCACATGACCACAGACTTTTGAATCTCTGTACAGTACGTAAAATAAGGCTATTAGCTATCTATCCACAGAAAGGTGCCGCTATAGAAATAAACATAAAAACAAAGCTTTAATAAATTTCTTCTTTATTTATTTTTCTATCTTGCCTTATCCACAAGCTGGTTAAATTTTGTGCAAAGGGTTCTTTAAGGAAGGCGAAGTCCCTATACTTCGCGGTCTATCCAAAAAACCCCTAGTAACAGGCACGAGGTGCGTGGTGAATTTCCCTTCCCGTTTTGCAGTGATCGTCATCGGTGGCGGTCACGCCGGAACCGAGGCTGCACTTGCTTCAGCACGCATGGGTGTAAAAACCCTGCTGTTGACCCACAACGTGGAAACCCTCGGGCATATGAGCTGCAACCCTGCGATCGGCGGGATTGGTAAAAGCCATCTGGTTAAAGAAATCGATGCCCTCGGCGGCGCGATGGCGACCGCAACGGATAAAAGCGGTATCCAGTTCCGCGTACTCAATGGCCGTAAAGGCCCGGCCGTGCGGGCAACCCGCGCACAGGCCGACCGCGCTATTTACAAGTCGGTGGTACGCGAAATTCTGGAAAACCAACCGAACCTGTGGATATTTCAACAAGCGGCGGATGACCTGATTGTTGAAAACGATCAAGTACGCGGTGTTGTGACCCAGATGGGCCTGCGTTTTCTGGCCGACTCGGTGGTTTTGACCACCGGTACGTTCCTGGGTGGACTTATCCACATCGGTTTGCAGAATTACTCGGGCGGACGCGCCGGTGATCCACCTTCGATTGCCCTGGCACACCGTCTGCGTGAACTGCCTTTGCGTGTCGGTCGCCTGAAAACCGGCACCCCGCCACGCATTGATGGCCGTTCGGTTGATTTCTCGGTGATGACGGAACAACCGGGTGATACGCCGATCCCGGTCATGTCGTTCATGGGCAACAAAGAACAGCACCCGACTCAAGTCAGCTGCTGGATCACCCATACCAATGCGCGCACCCACGAAATCATTGCGTCCAACCTTGATCGTTCGCCGATGTACTCAGGTGTGATTGAAGGGATTGGCCCGCGTTACTGCCCGTCGATTGAAGACAAGATTCATCGTTTTGCTGACAAGGAAAGCCATCAGGTGTTTATCGAACCGGAAGGTTTGAACACCCATGAGCTGTATCCGAACGGCATTTCGACCTCGTTGCCTTTTGATGTTCAGTTGCAACTCGTGCAGTCGATCCGCGGTATGGAAAATGCCCACATCGTGCGACCTGGCTATGCCATCGAATACGATTATTTCGACCCGCGCGACCTGAAATACAGCCTCGAAACCAAGGTGATCGGCGGTTTGTTCTTTGCCGGGCAAATCAACGGCACCACCGGTTACGAAGAAGCGGGGGCACAAGGTTTGCTCGCCGGAACCAACGCAGCCTTGCTCGCACAGGGCAAAGAGACCTGGTGCCCGCGTCGCGATGAAGCCTACATCGGTGTATTGGTTGATGACCTGATTACCCTGGGGACTCAAGAACCGTACCGAATGTTTACTTCCCGCGCCGAATACCGCCTCATCCTGCGTGAAGACAACGCCGATATGCGCCTGACCGAAAAAGGTCGCGAGCTCGGTTTGGTCGATGACGCCCGTTGGGCGGCGTTCTGCACCAAGCGCGAAAGCATTGCCCTGGAAGAACAACGCCTGAAAAGCACCTGGGTACGCCCGGGGACTGAGCAAGGTGAAGCGATTGCGGCCAAATTTGGCACACCGTTGACCCATGAATACAATTTGCTCAGTTTGCTGACACGTCCGGAAATCGATTACGCCGGTCTGGTCGAAGTGACCGGTGAAGGGGCTAGCGACCCGCTGGTCGCTGAACAGGTTGAGATCAAAACCAAATACGCGGGCTACATCGACCGTCAACAGGACGAGATTGCGCGTCTTCGCGCCAGTGAAAATATCAAACTGCCTGTGGATATCGATTACACGACCATTTCCGGGTTGTCCAAAGAGATCCAGAGCAAGCTCGGTGCAACACGCCCCGAGACGCTGGGCCAGGCATCGCGGATACCCGGTGTGACGCCGGCGGCGATTTCCCTGTTGATGATTCACCTGAAAAAACGCGGCGCTGGCCGCAAGTTGGAGCAAAACGCTTGAGTTCGCTGGTTAACGCACAACACGCTGAAGAGTTATCAACAGGTGCACGCCAACTGGGCGTCGCTTTGACCCAAACCCAGCACGAGCTGCTGCTGGGCTATTTGGCCCTGTTGATAAAATGGAACAAGGCCTACAACCTCACGGCTGTGCGTAACCCCGACGAGATGGTTTCGCGTCATTTGCTCGACAGCCTGAGCGTGATGCCGTTTATCGAAAACGGCCGTTGGCTGGACGTGGGCAGCGGCGGCGGCATGCCGGGTATCCCATTGGCGATCCTGTTTCCTGAGTCGCAAGTAACCTGCCTGGACAGCAACGGCAAGAAAACCCGCTTTCTGACCCAGGTCAAACTGGAGCTCAAGCTGGACAACCTGCAAGTTATCCACAGCCGTGTTGAAGAGTTCAAGCCTGAGCAGGCGTTCAATGGAATTGTTTCCAGGGCTTTCAGCAGCATGGAGAACTTCACCAACTGGACGCGGCACCTGGGCAACAGCGAAACACGCTGGTTGGCAATGAAGGGCGTTCATCCGGCCGATGAGCTGGTAGCATTGCCGTCTGATTTTCGTCTAGATAGCGAACACGCCTTGACCGTACCGGGTTGCCAAGGCCAACGCCATCTGCTGATACTGCGCCGAACGGCATGATTGGGAACGCAAGCAAGAATGGCTAAGGTATTCGCAATAGCGAACCAAAAAGGTGGTGTGGGTAAAACCACCACCTGTATCAACCTCGCAGCATCGCTGGTCGCGACCAAGCGGCGCGTCCTGTTGATCGATCTAGATCCACAAGGCAACGCCACCATGGGCAGCGGTGTGGATAAACATGGTCTTGAGAATTCGGTCTACGACCTGTTGATCGGTGAATGCGACCTGGCCCAGGCCATGCACATCTCCGAACACGGTGGTTACCAGCTGTTGCCGGCCAACCGTGACCTGACGGCTGCCGAAGTCGTGCTGCTCGAAATGCAGATGAAAGAAAGCCGTCTGCGTACAGCGCTGGCGCCGGTGCGTGAAAGCTACGATTACATCCTGATCGACTGCCCGCCGTCGTTGTCGATGCTGACCTTGAACGCCCTGGTGGCTGCCGACGGGGTAATTATCCCCATGCAGTGCGAGTACTTCGCCCTCGAAGGCTTGAGCGACCTTGTGGATAACATCAAGCGCATCGCCGAGTTGCTCAACCCGAACCTGAAAATCGAAGGCCTGCTGCGGACCATGTACGACCCGCGCCTGAGCCTGATGAACGATGTGTCGGCCCAGCTCAAGGAACACTTCGGCGAGCAGTTGTACGACACGGTGATTCCGCGAAACATTCGTCTGGCCGAGGCGCCGAGTTACGGCATGCCTGCATTGGCCTATGATAAAAACTCCCGTGGCGCGATTGCTTACCTTGCCTTGGCCGGCGAGCTGGTTCGTCGTCAACGTCGCACCTCCCGCACTGCTCAGCCAACTTAAGGATATTCCATGGCCGTCAAGAAACGAGGTCTAGGACGTGGACTGGATGCACTCCTGAGTGGTCCTACGGTCAGCTCGCTGGAAGAGCAGGCCGTCAAGGTCGATCAAAGCGAACTGCAGCATTTGCCCCTGGACCTGATCCAGCGCGGCAAATATCAGCCTCGTCGCGACATGGACCCGCAAGCGCTCGAAGAACTGGCGAACTCGATCAAGACCCAGGGCGTGATGCAGCCGATCGTGGTGCGTCCGATCGCCGGCGACCGTTTTGAGATCATTGCCGGTGAACGTCGCTGGCGCGCCAGCCAACAGGCCGGTAAAGACACCATTCCGGCGATGGTGCGTGATGTGCCGGATGAAACCGCTATCGCGATGGCGCTGATTGAAAACATTCAGCGTGAAGACCTGAATCCGATCGAAGAAGCGATTGCCTTGCAACGCTTGCAGCAAGAGTTTCAGCTGACTCAACAACAAGTGGCCGACGCTGTGGGTAAGTCCCGCGTGTCTGTGGCTAACTTGTTGCGGTTGATTTCATTGCCCGAAGTGATCAAAACCATGCTGTCCCACGGTGACCTCGAAATGGGTCATGCGCGGGCATTGCTCGGTTTGCCGGACAACAAGCAGGTTGAGGGGGCGCGACACGTTGTCGCACGTGGTCTGACCGTACGCCAGACCGAAGCCTTGGTTCGTCAGTGGTTGAGCGGTAAACAAGAGCCTGCTGAACCGGTTAAAGCCGATCCCGATATCACTCGTCTCGAGCAGCGTCTGGCCGAGCGCCTAGGCTCTGCGGTGCAGATCCGCCACGGAAAGAAGGGAAAAGGCCAATTAGTGATTGGTTACAACTCCCTTGATGAGCTTCAAGGAGTGCTTGCTCACATCCGCTGAAACATTTCCTTTGTAGCGCGCAGTCGGAAATCACTACCTGACAGTTGAATAGGGGCTTCAGCGCCCCTATACTCTGCGCGCATTTTGTCGGCACAAATTATGCCAAGTTTTAGCTTTTGGCAGCCGACCATTGAGGAGCAGTTGTGATGGAGACACGCACGCCAAACCGCTTGCCATTCCATCGCTTGGCGGTTTTTCCGGTTTTGCTGGCTCAATTTGTCGTTTTATTGCTGGCTGCTCTGGGGCTCTGGCAATGGCATGGAGTTGTAGCCGGATACTCAGGACTCTGCGGAGGCCTGATCGCTTTGCTACCCAATGTGTACTTTGCTCACAGAGCTTTCCGGTTTACCGGCGCTCGAGCAGCGCAAGCCATCGTCCGGTCGTTTTACGCTGGCGAGGCGGGCAAATTAATTTTGACGGCAGTGCTGTTCGCGCTGACGTTTGCAGGTGTGAAGCCATTGGCGCCGCTAGCTGTATTCGGCGTCTTCGTGTTGACCCAATTGGTCAGCTGGTTCGCTCCCCTGCTAATGAGAACAACACTTTCGAGACCTTAGGGCGTTTGAGGCAACCATGGCAGAAACAACCGCTTCGGGCTATATCCAGCACCACTTACAGAACCTGACCTTCGGGCAGCTACCTGATGGCGGCTGGGGCTTTGCTCACACCGTTGCAGAAGCTAAAGCAATGGGCTTTTGGTCATTCCACGTCGATACCCTCGGCTGGTCTGTATTCGTAGGCTTGCTGTTTATCTTCATTTTCCGCATGGCGGCCAAGAAGGCAACTTCCGGTCAACCAGGCGCACTGCAGAACTTCGTTGAAGTGCTGGTGGAATTCGTTGATGGCAGCGTAAAAGACAGCTTCCATGGCCGTAGCGCCGTGATTGCTCCGCTGGCGCTGACAATTTTCGTCTGGGTATTCCTGATGAACGTCATCGACCTGATCCCGGTTGACTGGATTCCACAGTTGGCCATCCTGATCACTGGCGATGAGCACTTCCCGTTCCGTGCCGTACCGACGACCGATCCTAACGCTACCCTGGGCATGGCCCTGTCGGTATTCGCGTTGATCATCTTCTACAGCATCAAAATCAAGGGCATCGGCGGTTTTATCGGCGAACTGACCCTGCACCCGTTCGGCAGCAAGAACATCCTGGTTCAAGCGCTGCTGATTCCGGTGAACTTCCTGCTCGAATTCGTGACGCTGGTTGCCAAGCCAATCTCGCTGGCACTGCGTCTGTTCGGCAACATGTACGCTGGCGAACTGGTATTTATCCTGATCGCCGTAATGTTCGGCAGCGGCCTGCTTTGGCTTAGCGGTCTGGGCGTGGTGCTGCAATGGGCGTGGGCTGTATTCCACATCCTGATCATCACCTTGCAAGCGTTCATCTTCATGATGTTGACCATCGTTTACTTGTCGATGGCGCACGAAGAGAACCACTAAGACCCGTTTCGGCGAGTCTGGTGCCCCTCCCGTTCCGGCGGGAGGGTGTAGCAAATTGATTTTGTTTTACCGCTTTAATCTAAAAACCTAAACCATACGACGTAAAAGTCGGGAGGAAAGATGGAAACTGTAGTTGGTCTAACCGCTATCGCTGTTGCACTGTTGATCGGCCTGGGTGCACTGGGTACCGCAATTGGTTTCGGCCTGTTGGGCGGCAAGTTCCTGGAAGGCGCTGCGCGTCAACCAGAAATGGTTCCAATGCTGCAAGTTAAAATGTTCATCGTTGCCGGTCTGCTCGACGCCGTAACCATGATCGGTGTTGGTATCGCACTGTTCTTCACTTTCGCGAACCCTTTCGTTGGTCAACTCGCTGGCTAATCACTCGAATTTTCGAGTTGATTAGAGTGATGGACAACGAACGAGCGAGGTGTTGGCGTGAACATTAATGCAACCCTGATTGGCCAGTCCGTTGCGTTCTTCATTTTTGTACTGTTTTGCATGAAGTTCGTGTGGCCTCCGGTCATCGCGGCATTGCAAGAACGTCAGAAGAAGATTGCGGCTGGACTGGACGCTGCTAACCGAGCAGCTCGTGACCTGGAGTTGGCCCAAGATAAAGCGGGTCAACAACTGCGCGAAGCTAAGGCTCAAGCAGCTGAAATCATTGAGCAAGCCAAGAAACGCGGTACTCAGATCGTAGACGAAGCCCGTGAACAGGCTCGCGTTGAAGCTGACCGTGTGAAGGCTCAGGCTCAGGCCGAGATCGAACAGGAACTGAACAGCGTTAAAGACGCCCTGCGCGCCCAATTGGGTGGCTTGGCTGTTGAAGGCGCAGAGAAGATCCTGGGTGCCACAATCGATCAAAACGCGCACGCGGAGCTGGTTAATAAACTGGCTGCTGAAATTTAAGCGAGGGCGATCATGGCAGAATTGACCACGTTGGCCCGACCTTACGCTAAGGCAGCCTTCGAGCACGCCCAGGCCCACCAGCAACTGGCCTCTTGGTCAGCCATGCTCGGCCTGGCTGCAGCGGTGTCGCAAGACGACACGATGCAGCGCGTGCTCAAGGCCCCGCGACTGACGAGCGCAGAAAAGGCCGCCACGTTTATTGACGTGTGCGGCGACAAGTTTGATGTGAAAGTGCAGAACTTCATCCATGTCGTTGCAGAAAACGACCGTCTCCTGCTTTTGCCGGAGATCGCCGCTCTGTTTGACCTGTACAAGGCCGAGCAAGAGAAGTCGGTAGATGTTGAAGTGACCAGTGCTTTCGCATTGAACCAAGAACAGCAAGACAAACTCGCCAAGGTTCTCAGTGCACGACTCGACCGGGAAGTGCGCCTGCAAGTTGCGGAAGACAAGTCCCTCATTGGGGGCATTGTCATTCGCGCCGGCGACCTGGTTATCGATGGCTCGATTCGCGGCAAACTCGCGAATCTTGCCGAAGCATTGAAATCTTGAGTTTGAAGGGGCAGCAGAGCAATGCAGCAACTCAATCCTTCCGAAATAAGTGAAATTATCAAGGGCCGCATCGACAAGCTCGATGTGACCTCCCAAGCCCGTAACGAAGGCACTGTCGTCAGCGTATCTGACGGTATCGTGCGGATTCACGGTCTGGCCGACGTAATGTCCGGCGAGATGATCGAGTTTCCGGGCGGCGTCTTCGGTATGGCCCTCAACCTGGAGCAAGACTCCGTAGGTGCCGTAATTTTGGGCGCTTACCAGTCTCTGGCTGAAGGCATGAGCGCCAAGTGCACCGGCCGCATCCTGGAAGTTCCTGTTGGTAAGGAACTGCTGGGTCGCGTAGTCGACGCACTGGGTAACCCAGTTGACGGCAAAGGTCCTCTGGGCAACACCGAGACCGACGCGGTCGAGAAAGTTGCTCCAGGCGTGATCTGGCGTAAGTCGGTAGACCAGCCTGTACAGACTGGCTACAAGGCTGTCGATGCCATGATCCCTGTCGGCCGTGGCCAGCGTGAGCTGATCATCGGTGACCGTCAGATCGGTAAAACCGCTCTGGCGATCGACGCGATCATCAACCAGAAAGACAGCGGCATTTTCTGTGTCTACGTAGCCATCGGTCAGAAGCAATCGACCATCGCTAACGTGGTTCGCAAGCTGGAAGAAAACGGCGCACTGAAAAACACGATCATCGTGGCTGCCAGTGCTTCTGAATCGCCTGCGCTGCAATACCTGGCTCCTTACGCCGGTTGCACCATGGGTGAGTTCTTCCGCGACCGCGGTGAAGACGCGCTGATCGTTTATGACGATCTGTCCAAGCAAGCAGTGGCTTACCGCCAGATTTCCCTGCTGCTGCGCCGTCCACCAGGCCGTGAAGCTTACCCAGGCGACGTGTTCTATCTCCACTCCCGTCTGCTGGAGCGCGCATCCCGCGTTTCGGAAGATTACGTAGAGAAGTTCACCAATGGCGCAGTGACCGGCAAAACCGGTTCCCTGACCGCATTGCCGATCATCGAAACTCAAGCTGGCGACGTTTCCGCGTTCGTTCCGACCAACGTGATTTCCATCACCGACGGTCAGATCTTCCTGGAATCGGCCATGTTCAACTCGGGCATCCGCCCTGCAGTGAACGCCGGTGTTTCGGTATCCCGTGTGGGTGGTGCCGCTCAGACCAAGATCATCAAGAAGCTCTCCGGTGGTATCCGTACCGCTCTGGCTCAGTACCGTGAACTGGCAGCATTCGCCCAGTTCGCTTCTGACCTGGACGAAGCGACCCGTAAGCAACTTGAGCATGGTCAGCGCGTTACCGAGCTGATGAAGCAGAAGCAATACGCCCCAATGTCGATCGCTGACATGGCGTTGTCGCTGTATGCCGCTGAGCGTGGGTTCCTGACTGACGTCGAAATCGCCAAGGTCGGCAGCTTTGAACAAGCGCTGATTGCTTACTTCAACCGCGATCATGCCGACTTGTTGGCCAAGATCAACGTGAAGGGTGACTTCAATGACGAAATCGACGCTGGCCTGAAAGCCGGTATCGAGAAGTTCAAGGCCACCCAAACCTGGTAAGCCGCAGCGGGAGCCGCAAGGCTCCCGCTTGCTAACCTGATAGGTGTTACATGGCAGGCGCAAAAGAGATTCGCAGTAAGATTGCGAGCATCAAAAGCACGCAAAAAATTACCAGCGCCATGGAAAAAGTGGCGGTCAGCAAAATGCGCAAGGCACAAATGCGCATGGCTGCTAGCCGTCCTTATGCGGAGCGCATCCGCCAGGTTATTGGGCATTTGGCCAACGCCAACCCGGAATACCGCCACCCATTCATGATCGACCGCGCAGTTAAGCGTGTGGGTTATGTGGTTGTGAGCAGTGACCGTGGTTTGTGCGGTGGTTTGAATACCAACCTGTTCAAGGCCCTGGTCAAGGACATGGCGGTAAACCGCGATAACGGCGTCGAGATTGATCTGTGTGTTGTTGGTAGCAAGGGTGCGGCCTTTTTCCGTAACTTCGGCGGTAACGTCGTTGCAGCTATCAGCCACCTGGGTGAAGAGCCGTCGATCAATGATCTGATCGGCAGTGTGAAGGTGATGCTGGATGCGTACCTGGAAGGCCGGATTGACCGCCTGTCCGTGGTATCCAACAAGTTCATCAACACCATGACCCAGCAGCCAACCGTGGAGCAATTGATTCCACTGGTGGCGACCCCGGATCAGGAACTCAAGCACCACTGGGACTACCTCTACGAACCAGACGCCAAAGAGCTGCTTGACGGCTTGATGGTGCGTTACGTGGAGTCGCAGGTGTACCAGGCGGTGGTCGAGAACAACGCAGCTGAACAAGCGGCGCGGATGATCGCGATGAAAAACGCTACCGATAACGCCGGTGATCTGATCAGCGATTTGCAGCTGGTCTACAACAAGGCGCGTCAGGCTGCGATCACCCAAGAGATCTCGGAAATCGTCGGCGGCGCTGCCGCGGTTTAACGGTTCAAATATTCAGAGGATCCAGCTATGAGTAGCGGACGTATCGTTCAAATCATCGGCGCCGTTATCGACGTGGAATTTCCACGCGACAGCGTACCGAGCATCTACAACGCGCTGAAAGTACAAGGCGCGGAAACTACTCTGGAAGTTCAGCAGCAGCTGGGCGACGGCGTAGTTCGTACCATTGCGATGGGTTCCACCGAAGGCTTGAAGCGCGGTCTGGACGTAGTCGACACTGGCGCAGCCATCTCCGTACCGGTCGGTAAAGCGACCCTGGGCCGGATCATGGACGTACTGGGTAACCCGATTGACGAAGCTGGCCCGATCGACACCGAAGAGCGTTGGGGCATTCACCGTCCAGCACCTTCGTTCGCCGAACAAGCTGGCGGCAACGATCTGCTGGAAACAGGCATCAAGGTTATCGACCTGGTTTGCCCGTTCGCCAAAGGCGGTAAAGTAGGTCTGTTCGGTGGTGCCGGTGTAGGCAAAACCGTAAACATGATGGAACTGATCCGTAACATCGCCATCGAGCACAGCGGTTATTCCGTGTTCGCCGGTGTGGGTGAGCGTACTCGTGAGGGTAACGACTTCTACCACGAGATGAAGGATTCCAACGTACTGGACAAAGTAGCGCTGGTTTACGGTCAGATGAACGAGCCGCCGGGTAACCGTCTGCGCGTAGCACTGACTGGCCTGACCATGGCTGAGAAGTTCCGTGACGAAGGTAACGACGTTCTGTTGTTCGTCGACAACATCTACCGTTACACACTGGCCGGTACTGAAGTATCCGCACTGCTGGGCCGTATGCCTTCGGCAGTAGGTTACCAGCCGACCCTGGCTGAAGAGATGGGCGTTCTGCAAGAACGTATCACTTCGACCAAGGAAGGTTCGATCACTTCGATCCAAGCGGTATACGTACCTGCGGATGACTTGACCGACCCGTCGCCAGCGACCACCTTCGCCCACTTGGACGCCACCGTCGTACTGTCCCGTGACATCGCTTCCCTGGGTATCTACCCAGCGGTCGATCCACTCGACTCGACTTCGCGCCAGCTGGACCCGAACGTGATCGGCCAGGAGCACTACGACACCGCTCGCGGCGTTCAGTACGTGCTGCAGCGTTACAAAGAACTGAAGGACATCATTGCGATCCTGGGTATGGACGAGCTGTCGGAAGCCGACAAGCAGTTGGTAAACCGTGCTCGTAAGATCCAGCGCTTCTTGTCGCAGCCGTTCTTCGTGGCTGAAGTCTTCACCGGTGCTTCGGGTAAATACGTTTCCCTGAAAGACACCATTGCTGGCTTCAAAGGCATCCTCAACGGTGACTACGACCACCTGCCAGAACAAGCGTTCTACATGGTTGGCGGCATCGAAGAAGCGATCGAGAAAGCCAAGAAACTGTAATTCGGGCGCCCGGAAACGGGCGCTAATCAGGTTGAGGCAATCAGATGGCTAATATGACAGTCCATTGCGATATCGTCAGCGCGGAAGGAGAAATCTTTTCCGGTCTGGTTGAGATGGTGATTGCGCACGGTGCACTGGGTGATCTTGGTATCGCTCTGGGTCACGCTCCGCTGATCACCAGTCTGAACCCAGGTCCGATCCGCCTGATCAAACAGGGTGGCGAAGCCGAGGTGTTTTACATCTCTGGTGGTTTCCTCGAGGTTCAGCCGAACATGGTCAAGGTGCTTGCCGACACCGTGCAACGTGCTGCCGACCTGGATGAAGCCTCTGCTCAGGAAGCCGTTAAGGCTGCCGAGAAGGCCCTGAACGAAAAAGGCGCAGATTTCGATTACGGATCTGCTGCCGCACGTCTGGCCGAGGCTGCAGCTCAGCTGCGCACCGTCCAGCAAATCCGCAAGAAGTTCGGCGGTTAAGCCGTTGCTGATTGTGTGATTGATTAAAAAGGGTAGCCTCGGCTACCCTTTTTTCATTTCCGCGAACTACTTTTGGTCGCATTCGCTGACCACCCAGGATTGGTAGCCAGTCATGTCTCTCGATATCGTTATTCTCGCCGCAGGCCAGGGCACCCGCATGCGTTCGTCCCTGCCCAAGGTCCTTCACCCGGTGGCCGGCAACTCCATGCTTGGGCATGTTATCCACAGCGCCCGCCAACTTAAGCCGACCGGTATTCACGTGGTTATCGGCCATGGTGCCGAATTGGTCCGCGAGCGTCTGGCTGCTGATGACCTGAACTTTGTGCTGCAAGACAAGCAACTGGGTACCGGCCACGCCGTGGCGCAAGCCTTGCCATTTTTGACCGCCGAAAATGTGCTGGTGCTGTACGGCGATGTACCGTTGATCGAAGTCGACACCTTGCAGCGCCTGCTCAAGCAAGTGAACCCGGAGCAATTGGGCCTGCTGACCGTGAACCTGGCGGACCCGACTGGCTATGGCCGTATCGTGCGTGATACCACCGGCAAGGTCTGCGCCATCGTTGAGCATAAAGATGCCACCGATGAGCAACGTGCCATCACCGAAGGCAACACCGGTATTCTGGCTTTGCCGACCGCACGCCTGGCTGACTGGATGAGCCGTTTGTCAAACAACAATGCCCAGGGCGAGTATTACCTGACTGACGTGATCGCCATGGCGGTTAACGATGGTTTGGTCGTGGCCACTGAACACGCCCATGACCCGATGGAAGTGCAGGGCGCCAATGACCGTAAACAGCTCAGCGAGCTGGAACGTCATTACCAGTTGCGTGAAGGCCGTCGACTGATGGCATTGGGCGTGACCCTGCGTGACCCGGCCCGTTTTGATGTGCGCGGTGAAGTGACCGTCGGTCGCGACGTGCTGATCGACATTAACGTGATTCTTGAAGGTCGCGTGGTGATCGAAGATGACGTGGTGATTGGTCCGAACTGCGTGATCAAAGACAGCACCTTGCGCAAAGGTGCGGTGGTCAAAGCCAACAGCCACCTTGATGGCGCGGTACTGGGCGAGGGCAGCGATGCCGGTCCTTTCGCACGCTTGCGTCCGGGCAGCGTGCTCGATGCCCGCGCCCATGTGGGTAACTTTGTTGAATTGAAAAACACCCACCTGGGTGAAGAAGCCAAGTGCGGTCACCTGACCTATTTGGGCGATGCCGAAGTGGGCCCGCGCACCAACATCGGTGCGGGCACCATCACCTGCAACTACGACGGTGCCAACAAGTGGAAAACCGTGTTGGGTGCGGATGTGTTCATCGGTTCCAATAACTCATTGGTAGCGCCTGTGGATATCTCTGATGGAGCCACCACTGCGGCCGGTTCGACCATCAATCAAAACGTTGAAGCCGAGCAATTGGCTGTGGGCCGTGCCCGCCAGCGCAATATCGATGGCTGGAAACGCCCGGTGAAACAACCGAAGCCGTAAGTTAACTTCCCACTGAAGGAACGAGCTTGCTTCGCGATCTTTTGAACAATCGAAAGATCGCAGCCTTCGGCCCCTCCTACAGAACAGTTATCCACAGCTCGAAATGGTTGTTTTGTTACACATTTAAGTTATCGTATAACTGTTTTAAATCAATAACTTACACAAAGCCTTATCCATCACCTGTGGATAAGGCTTTGTTTTATCTGCTCTTTATTGCCCGCCAAACCCCCGCCTGGTGGGGGCGAAAGTGAGTTATTCACAAAATAATCTGCAACAAATTCTTGACGTGAATTTCGAGATCGGGTTTCATTGCTTTCGTTATCTTTCGAATCGAAACTTAGAGCCCACATGTCCAAGCGCAACACGCCCCAACGCAGACACAACATCATGGCCTTGCTCACCGAGCAGGGCGAAGTCAGTGTGGATGAATTGGCCAAGCGCTTCGAAACCTCCGAGGTCACGATTCGCAAGGATCTGGCGGCGCTCGAAAGTAATGGCTTGTTACTGCGTCGTTATGGCGGCGCCATCACCATGCCGCAAGAACTGGTGAATGACGTCCCTCAGCCTGTCTCCCTCTATAAGCAAGCCATCGCCCGTGTGGCCGTCGGCCTGATTAAAGAACACGCGCGGATCATCATCGACAGCGGCAGCACCACGGCGTCGATGATTCCGCAGCTGGGCCTGCAACCGGGCCTGGTGGTGATGACCAACTCCTTGCACGTGGCCAACGCGCTCAGTGAACTTGAGCACGAACCTGTGCTGTTGATGACCGGCGGCACGTGGGATCCGCACTCCGAGTCCTTTCAGGGACAGGTGGCGGAGCAAGTGTTGCGCTCTTACGACTTCGACCAATTGTTTATCGGTGCTGACGGGATCGACCTGCAGCGTGGCACAACAACTTTTAACGAGTTGTTGGGTCTGAGCCGGGTCATGGCCGATGTCGCGCGTGAAGTGATTGTGATGGTCGAGTCCGACAAGATCGGCCGCAAAATACCCAACCTGGAACTGCCTTGGGGCAGCGTCCATACCCTTATTACAGATGATCGCCTGCCCAAAGAGGCGCGCGAACAGATTCAGGCCCGGGGCATAACACTGTTATGCGCCGCCCTCGATTAGGAGAAATTTATGTGTGGAATCGTTGGCGCAGTCGCCGAACGTAATATCACGGCCATTCTGCTCGAAGGCCTGAAGCGTCTTGAGTACCGTGGCTATGACAGCGCCGGTGTTGCCGTGTTTACCAACAACGGTACGCTGGAGCGCACGCGCCGTAACGGCAAGGTGTCTGAACTGGAACAAGCCCTGGCCGGTGAACCGCTGGTGGGCCGTCTGGGCATCGCCCACACCCGTTGGGCCACCCACGGCGCGCCGTGCGAGCGCAACGCGCACCCGCATTTTTCGGGCTCGGATCTGGCCGTTGTGCACAACGGCATTATCGAAAACCACGAAGCCCTGCGCGAACAGCTTAAAGGCCTGGGCTACGTGTTCACCTCGGACACCGACACCGAAGTCATTGCCCACCTGTTGCAACACAAACTCAAAGAACAAACCGACCTGACCGAAGCCCTGAAGTCCACCGTTAAAGAGCTGCACGGTGCATACGGCCTGGCCGTTATCAGCGCCAAACAACCCGATCGCCTGGTGGCTGCCCGCAGTGGTAGCCCGCTGGTGATTGGTCTGGGCCTGGGCGAAAACTTCCTCGCGTCCGACCAATTGGCCCTGCGCCAAGTGACTGACCGTTTTATGTACCTGGAAGAAGGCGACATCGCTGAAATCCGTCGTGACAGCGTGCAAATCTGGGATGTGGACGGCCAGACCGTTCAGCGCGAAACCGTGCAATACCGCGACGGTGCCGAAGCGGCCGATAAGGGCGAGTTCCGTCACTACATGCTCAAAGAAATTCACGAGCAGCCAAGCGTTGTCCAGCGCACCCTGGAAAACCGTCTGGGTCAGGACCACGTTCTGGTTCAGGCCTTTGGCCAAAACGCCAAAGAACTGTTCGCCAAAGTGCGCAACGTCCAGATCGTGGCCTGCGGTACCAGCTACCACGCCGGTATGGTTGCCCGTTACTGGCTGGAAAGCCTGGCGGGCATCCCGTGCCAGGTCGAAGTGGCCAGCGAGTTCCGCTACCGCAAAGTGGTGGTACAGCCAGACACCCTGTTCGTGTCGATCTCACAATCGGGCGAAACCGCTGACACCCTGGCAGCGCTGCGCAACGCCAAAGAACTGGGCTTCCTCGGCAGCCTGGCGATTTGCAACGTCGGCATCAGCTCGCTGGTTCGTGAGTCTGACCTGACCCTGCTGACCCAAGCCGGTCGTGAAATTGGCGTGGCCTCGACCAAAGCCTTTACCACTCAATTGGTCGGCCTGCTGCTGCTCACCTTGTCCCTGGGCCAAGTGCGCGGCACCCTCGAAGCCGGTGTTGAAGCGCAACTGGTTGAAGAACTGCGCCGCCTGCCGACCCGTCTGGGTGAAGCCCTGGCGATGGACGCTACCGTTGAGAAAGTCGCTGAACTGTTCGCCGACAAACACCACACCCTGTTCCTGGGCCGTGGGGCGCAGTACCCGGTGGCGATGGAAGGCGCGCTCAAGCTCAAAGAAATTTCGTACATCCACGCTGAAGCGTACCCGGCGGGCGAACTGAAACATGGCCCGTTGGCACTGGTGGACAACGACATGCCGGTGGTCACCGTTGCGCCGAACAACGAACTGTTGGAAAAATTGAAATCCAACCTGCAAGAAGTTCGCGCCCGTGGTGGTGAGTTGGTGGTGTTTGCTGACGAACAAGCCGGCATGAGCAACGGCGAAGGCACCCATGTGATCAACATGCCGCACATCCACGACGTGCTGGCGCCGATCCTCTACACCATCCCGCTGCAACTGCTGTCTTACTACGTGGCCGTGCTTAAAGGCACCGACGTAGACCAGCCGCGCAACTTGGCTAAATCGGTGACGGTGGAATAAGTTTTTCCACGGCATTGGGTGAACACATTCAACCCGCACCCAGCGGGTTGAATGTTGAGCATTGAAACTTCCACGAGCCAGCCAGGCCCGAAACGTGTGTAAACCTTTGCGCCTGATGGATCAACACGCAGTAAAAGCCCCACTTAAAGGTGGAAGTGGCCCGCAGCCTCCGGCTGGTAAAGCACTTTCCTGATCTCTATTCGGCGGGTCCTGTCAGATATTCGCCAGTCAATGGCGTCCCCTTCCTGATAACCCAGGATGGCGGCACCGATGTCGGAATAAACGGAATGTTTTCCGCTGTTGCTGTCGGCGTCTTCGGGGTAGACCAAGGCCACTTCGATCTCTTCGTCGTCCAACTGCAGCAAGGCTCTGGAGTTCATCGTGACGACATTGGATGCCACCTGCTGCGGCTTGACGACAATGGCACGCTCAAGCTCATGTTCGAGCTCAACGACGGCGGGGCCTGTTTCGAGCGCGATCAATTGTTCGAGCCTTGCCTTGTCGATTTCAGTAATGAAGATTTTGGTGGCGTTACTCACGGCACCTTCGCGCAAGAGCTGGAGATAGCGTCCCGCCGCCATGGAAAATGACTTCAATGTCGGCGTTTCGCTCTCAAGCACAAAACCGCTGCGCACAAAGGCTTTGAGCGAGCGCGTGTTGTCCGGATGGATCTTGGCGATGAGCTTCTTGGCCCGCATGTCGAGGAAGGCCAGTTTCATGCCTTCCTGGATCGTGCGGGCGCCAAGGTTGCGGCCCCATTTGTCGCTGTCTCCGATGACCAGGACTATCTCGCAATCCGGGCCGGTTTTGATCAGACGGACAAAGCCGACCGGGGCGTCATGCCTGTCAAAGGCCATGAAGAACCGGCCGCCCTGGTTGAATAGATGAGTCAGGATCGGCAGTTGTGTCCGATCAATGGCGTGCCCAATGGAGCGCGAAACATGACGAGAATCGCTCAGGTAGCAGGTGACACGTTCATCCTCCAACCAATCCATCAACGTCAGCGCGTGCGCCCGAGTAATTTCAGGGCACAGCGAAATGAAAGGCTTGTTCATCTTGACCACACTTATTTGTTAAGGATGGAAGCCCTTCATGGCCAGAGTCATGACGGTTCTTCGGCAACCGGCCATTTTATGGCATGACGCCTGTAAAGCCGAATCCAAAGCCGCTTTTGGAGGGATGGCTACGTTTTTTTGGTTGTTTTACCCAACTCTCTACGTTCAAACCCTTCGACCCACTTTATGCACATTGCAGGCAATCAGGAGCTCGAAAATTGATGGACAGTACCTTTAAAAACATCTGCCAACGCATGAACAATCGCCGGTTTGCCGTGGCGAGTAACGCCAGCGGGTTGTCCGACGCCAGCACGGTGTTCCACTACCACGTCGATGGCAATGCGATCACCGGGACTTACCAGGGCGGGCATATTCGCACGGGGCATTTGGTCGGTCGCGCCACCGGCCCCGACACTATCGAGTTGCTGTACCAATGCCTCACCGCAGAGGGCGAGTTGCTGGCCGGTTGGTCGCGGGGCACGGTCGGTGTCGATCACGCCGGGCGCACCACACTGGAGTTTGTCTGGGGCTGGTTATCGGGTGCGACCGGGGGTGGGGAGTCGAGCTACGTTGAGCTGGATGCGTGAGGCGTTATGAGCTAAATCAACACGCCTAGGCCAAACAGTTATTTCATATCTAAAAAAATGCTCGTTAGGCTATAAAAACCGGGCCGCCGGATATGCACATTTCATTTTCCGATGGCCGGTTCTGCCTGCTCCAGCAGGAGCCGCATCGCACTGACGATGCCGTGATTAATGAGCAATAAACTCTTAAAAAATATAAATCCAATTTACACCGACTTTTATAAATCCATGGAACGTGACAGCAGCTCTCGCCAGGATGCCGGGGATATTGCGCAGGCCAGTGTTGAGCGGTTGCTTAAGCTGCCCGCTGAGCAAGAGGTTCGATCACCTGCGGGGTTGCTTCGGCAAATCGCCCGTAATTTGAAAATCGACCTTGCGCGGCATCGTCGGCGCTTGCCTATGGAATCTTTGGAGTCGCGGGTGGATGCCGAGTCGTTGCCGGCGCTGTCCCACGACATCGACCCGGAGCGCATTGCCTTGGGGCAGGAGCGGGTGGAGCTATTGTCCAAAGCCATCGATAGTATGCCGGCGCGCTGCCGCGAGGCGTTTATCCTCTCGCGCATCCACGGTCTGGCGCATAACGAGGTTGGCGCCAGCATGGGCATTTCGCCCAGCATGGTGGAGAAGCATGTGGCACTGGGTTTAAAAATTTGCCGGGAGTTTATGGATTAATGCGCGTGCCGAGGTGGGTTACTTGTCTTTCATTGCTGCTTTGCTAGCACTCTAATCAGGCGATGAACTTGCCTTTAAATGACTCGGATTACGTTAATCGCTTACTGGCGCGCAGCCGTTGCGGCGACCCACAACGCGAGGCGGATGCTCGCCTGGAATTAGAGCAGTGGGTGGCCGTGAGTGACGACAATCGGCGCTGCTATGAAGCCCAGCGACAAACCGTCATCGCGCTGGATGCCTCACTCGACAGTTTGCGCCAGCGCTACCCGCGCCACCTGGCTCCGGCGTCTGTTGCGCAGGCACCGGCCGTTCGCAACCCCCGCCGTGGCTGGGCCTGGCCCACATGGAGCAGTGCGCTGGTGCTGCTGCTCGGGGTTGGCCTGACCTTGTGGTGGGTCAACCCGGTGTTGTCCCAGGGCGAATACGTGACCGGTTTGGGCGAGCACCGTGAGGTATCTCTCAGCGACGGCAGCCGGGTGCAGCTCAATACCAATACGCATCTGGATTTCGTGCGCAGGCTGCGCTCGCGAGAGGTGCAACTGGTCCAGGGTGAGGCGCTGTTCGAAGTCACTCACCAGGCCAATATCCCCTTCGAAGTTACGTCTTTGGACACGCGGGTGCGGGTGCTTGGCACGGTGTTCAACGTGCGTCAGTGGCAGGAGGGCAACCAGGTCACCGTGCTTGAAGGCCGGGTTCAGGTGACGCCGGACCACGAAGCCGATTCGTTGCAAATCACCCGTGGTGAGCAGTTGCGCACGCGACATGGGCTGTTTGTTGATGGCATTCGCGATGTGGATGCCACCCAGGCGGTGAGCTGGCGTGACGGGCGTCTGGTGTTTTCTGGCGAGACCCTGGCCGAAGCGGTGGCCGAACTGCAACGCTACCGCAACGGGCGTATTCGTATTCATGACAGCAAGCTGGGGGCGTTGCGCATCAGTGGGTCTTTCTCACTGGCCAAGCCCGATGAGCTGCTGCATTTGCTGCCGGAGTTGTTTGCGCTGAATCTGGTTATCAATCCTGACCAGAGTGTGGATATCCGCGCCCGTTAACAGCAGCCGGCCCGTCTTAGCCGCCGCGCTGTCGCGCAGCAAACAGGCCAGCGAGTATCTTCAGCATTCCCCAATCGGTTCCCTCTCCTTCGGGAGAGGCGTGGTGAGGGGCTCTTGGGTCAAAAGCCAGATCAAAAGATCGCGAGACAAGCTCGCTCCTACAGTGTTTAGGAATCAATCGCTTATTTTGTGTTTGATTAGAGTTTGCGAAGCCGACCTGAGGCAATCCGCTGATTAAACGTCCCTGAATCAAGGGGGGTAATTTCACCCCCCTGAACCTTCAGGAACCGTTATGACCCTTCAAGAATCCCGGCCTGTCTCTGACCCTTTGCTGGCGTTGCAACAATTTGAGCAAGCCTTCGCCCAAGCGCGCCAATTGCTGATCGATACGCAAACCCTCTCGCCGACCCATGCGGGCAATATTAGCCTGCGTGTAGGGGATCAAGAGAAGCTGTTGATTGCTTCTCTGGCTGGCCCAGACGCGGGTACGGCGGTCCTGCTGGATTTCGATTTGCGCACGCACCAAGGCACGTTGTCCGCCAATCTGCAGGAAGTCGCAGCGCTGCACGTGGCCATTTTGCGCGAGCGTCCACAGGCCACGTCAGTTATCCACACCCACTCGCTGTACCTCACCGCCCATGCGATTGCCCGCCGCCCGTTGCGCCCGTACAGCTCCGGTCTGTTGGGCCTGCTGCGTGAAGACCAGCAGATCCCGGTGAGCGAGTGGGGCCCGCGTTATGCCTCTCAGCCGGTGATCGATTTGCTGCGCGACGACACCTCCGCGCCAGCGGTATTGCTCGCCAACCACGGCCCGTTCGCCTGGAGTGAAAAGGGCGTGTTGGGAGCTGCGCGTTTGCTGGTCGCTCTGGAAGATGCCGCCCACCTGGCACTGCTCGCCGAACAACTGGGTGGCGCCCAGGCATTGCCCGCAGGCGCTGCCGAGTTGGCCCGTCGCGGTTGGCAAGCGCCCTGAGCACGGGCATATCTTAAGATCAAAATGATCTTATTGATTGTTGTTTTATAACCTGAGGCTGTTCGCGACCTGGACGTCATTTGTTTCGAGGACCACAAATGATGGCCAGGGAGCTCATAAATGTTTCAACCTCAATTAACGCTGTTAAGTACTGCGATTCTGTCTGGTGGTCTTCTGTTCGGGAGTGTCGCCTACGCCGCGCCGCAAGCCGGTGACGCTGTCACCGTGGCGCAGAGCATCGACCTGCCCGCACAACCTCTGCAACAAGCACTCAACCAACTGGCGGAACAAACCGGCACCAACGTGCTGGCGCCCCAGGCATTGGTGGCGGGTAAGCAGGGCCGTTCGGTGCGCGGCAGCCTGTCTGTGGAACAAGCCCTTAACAAGCTGCTCGAAGGCTCGGGGCTGGCCGCACGCCAGACCGCCCAGGGCAGCTTTGTGATTTATGCCCTGGCGCCTTCGGCAGCGCAGGTGCCACCGCAACTGGATCAGGTCGTGGTGGTGGGGACCCGACGCACTGACCTGACCGCGCTGCAAAGTTCTTCGCCAGTCGACACCATCAGCGCCAACGCTATTCAGGAAACCGGCTTCACCAACTTGAGCCAGGCCCTGCAAGCGCTGGTGCCGTCGTTCAACTACCCGCTGGTTAACGGCGTGGATGGCTTGTCGAGCTTCCGGGCTGCCGCCTTGCGTGGGTTGTCGCCTGACCAGACGCTGGTGCTGATTAACGGCAAGCGCCGGCACGTTTCGGCCTTCGTGAACAACAAACCGTTTTTTGGTCGCGGCTCGAACGCCGCCGACCTCAACACCATCCCGATCAGCGCCATCGAGCGCGTCGAAGTACTGCGTGACGGTGCGTCGGCGCAATACGGTTCGGACGCGATTGCCGGGGTGATCAACGTGGTGCTCAAGGAGCGCGACAGCGGCGGCGAAGTCAACACGACGATGGGCAAGTTCACCAAAGGCGATGGCTTCAGCAAAAACGTTGAGACCTGGAAAGGCTTCACCTTGCCGGGGGATGGTTTCCTCACTCTGAGCGGCGACTGGAGCAACAAGAAGCGCACCTACCCCAGCGGCAAGACCGATGACAGCGTGTACTTCTGGAATGCCAACGACCCGCGCGAAGCCACAGCCAATCGTGAATACGCCACCGGCTCCCCCGCGCTGGATGATTACAACCTGGCGCTCAACGCCGAAAGCAGCGTGACCGACCAGGTGCAGCTCTATGGCTTCGCCACCTACGGGCACCGCATCAGCCATTCGCAAAACGCCTATCGCTACCCGTATGACCAGCAAGGCCGTAACTGGCTGTCGGTGTACCCGGAAGGCTTCCAGCCGTGGCTGGACCTCAAAAGCGAAGACTACGAGGCCACCTTCGGTTCGCGCTTCGGCGACGACGATATCGGCAAGTTCGATTTGGCCGCCAGCTACGGGCGCAGTGACATCGAATACATCCTCAACAACTCCATCAACCCTTCATTTGGCCCCGACAGCCAGCGCCGTTTTCACGCCGGCGGGTATACCTCCGACCAGACCAGCCTGACCCTCGATTACGTCAAGGATCTGCAATGGTCACTCACGGACTTCCCCGTGACCCTCGCTGCGGGGGCGGCCTGGCGCAAGGAAAACTATGACGTTAACGCCGGTGAGTATCAGTCTTGGGCCCGTGGGCCTTACGAGTTCACCGACGTGCCGCGCCGTGGTCCTGGTGTAGACCCGGGCCCTAATCCCAACGCAGGCTTTGGCCCTGCGGCGCCGGGTTATGACGTGCGTGCGGGCGTCGGCTCGCAGAGCTTCCCCGGTTACCAGCCCGGAGATGCCGGCAGCTACGACCGCAACGTCAAGGCGCTGTATGTCAGCCTGGAAAACAACCTGACCGAAAAGCTGCAAATGGGCGTAGCGGCACGCTACGAAAAATATTCCGACTTCGGTTCGACCCGCACCGGCAAGGTGTCGGCGCGCTATGAGTTCAACCCGATGTTTGCGTTGCGCGCCACTGCCAACACGGGTTTTCGCGCCCCCAGTCTTGGGCAGATCGGCCACTCGTACACCCAGAGCACCTGGAACGGCAGCGTGATGTACGACAGCCGTACCTTCCCGGTCGACCACCCGGTTGCGCGTCTGCTTGGCGCGCAAGACCTCAAGCCCGAGAAGTCGACCAACTTCTCGTTGGGCGCGGTGTTCACCCCGTTGCCCAATGCATCGCTGACTGTGGATGTTTATCAGATCAAGTTGCGTGACCGCGTCACCCTGTCCGAGAACCAGACCAACCTCGGCGGTTTCCTCAACCCTCTGGGCTATGACGTGAGCGCGGCGAGCTTTTGCACCAACGGCCTGGACACCAAAACCAAAGGCGTCGACGTGGTGGGCAACTACGTGTTCGACCTCAAGCAATACGGTCGGTTGGCCTTCAGCGGCGGTTACAACTGGAACGACACCGAAATTCTCAAGCTGCCGCAAACGCCTTCGCAGTTGCTGGCCATCAACCCCAAGGCGGTGTTGGTCAACCGCGAGACGGAGTACCTGATCACCGACGCCGCGCCCAGCTCCAAACTCAACCTGACCGCGCATTACAGCTACGGCGACTGGGGCCTGCGCATCTCAGAAACACGTTTTGGTGAGTTCAAATCGGCCGATGCACAGAAGCCGCCACGCCCCGGATACGACCAGACGTTCGGCGCCCAATGGGTGACCGACGCCAGCGTCAGCTACCAGGTGACCAAGAACGTACGGGTGGATGTGGGTGGCAACAACATCTTTGACAGCTTCCCGGACAAGGTCAACAAACAGCGGCTGAACACCAACAGCCGGACCGTTTACTCGCTGCTGTCACCCGGCGGATACGAAGGCGCTTATTACTACGCCAACCTCAACGTGAAGTTCTGACGCCCCCTTTTCAATGCGCCGTCCGAGCCGATCGGACGGTGATGCATGGAGCCTGAGTTATGTCTTTGATTCATCAACGTGCCACCGCCGTTCGCCACACCCTCGACGCTGTACGGGCCGCAGGCCTGGGCGCCGAGCACAACACTGCCGAGCAGATCGACGCCGCCCGCGAGGCGTTACGCAATCTCGCCGCACAGCCCGAATTGTTCCCGACTGAGCAGTATCCGTTTCGCAGCGAGCTGGCCAGCGGCTTCTACCGCTTGGGCGAAGACGCCGACCGGCGCAACGCTTTGTACGTGCTGGTGGGTAAAGCACGCGCCAGCAATGCACCGCATCGGCACCCGTCGTGGGCGCTGATTGCCGGGGTCTCCGGCAACGAACACAACGTGCTGTTTGAGCGTATCGACGATGGCTCGGAGCCGGGCAAAGGCAAGCTGCGCAAGCGCGGCGAGCACTCGATCGTGGCGGGGGATGTGCTGTACATGCCCGCAGGCGATTACCACACCATTCAGGTCGACGGCGATGAGCTGGCCGTTCACCTGCACATCTACGGCATCGGCGTCGATGGCCCAGAAAACCGTGGCGCGCCGGTGTTTCGTGGCCCGGACAGCGAAGCGTACGACGTGAACAACCGTGGCCCGCTGAGCCTGGGGGTACAGCAGGTGTCACTGGCGCAAGTCGTCGAGGCTCAACAGGCCAAACCGCTGGCCTTTTTCGCGGTGGACCACGCCGTGCAATTGCCCGGCGAATGGCCCGCAGCAGTGTCTGTGAGCAGCGCCGAGGGCGCGGTTTTGCCTGCCGGGCTGCCTGCGGACACGCATCAAGTGCTGGTGCTGATCGGCGACGCCGAGCCTGTGGAAGTGGTCGCCGAGCGCCTCGCCCGCGCCGGGTATGCCACGGTCGTGCGCCTGGACCCCGCCGAGCTTGCGGCGGGCTAACCCTCGGCAACTCACCTTCACCCACTTCTTTAGCGAGGGCCTCAACATGCACCAGGTGTGCGCTGTACTCGAGTTTTTATCCGTTCGCCGCACGCTGCTGCGCCTGAGTCTTGGCCTGTTGGCACTGCTCGGCTGGAGCGTGGCACAGGCCGAGGTGCTGCTGGAGCGGGCGGTGTCCCGTGGCAGCCTGAGTGTTTGCACCGGCGAGGAATTCCCGCCTTTCAAGTTCATCGATGCCGAGGGCAACCACAGCGGCCTGATCTACGACCTGGTGCTGGATCTGCAACACCAGCTTCAGCAGGCCACCGGCAAGGACCTGGGCCTGCAACTGGTGTTGGTCACCCCGGTCAACCGCTTGGCGTTCCTCAATCAGGGGCGCTGTGAACTGCTGGTGACCTCGCTGCTGGACACCCCGAGCCGTCGCCGGGAAGTGGACTTTGTCGAGCCGGGTTATTACAGCTCGGCGGCCACGGTTTTCGCCCCCAAAACCACTCGCCTCGAACACTGGGAAGATCTGCGCGGCAAGGTGCTGTGCTCCAACCCTGCCAGCGTCTGGGTGCGCCCTTACGAGGAACGCTACGGCGTACGTTTTGCCTCTTACACCGGCAACGCCGAAGTGCGCAAAGCCGTGGCCGACGGGCGTTGCCTGGGCACCCTTGCCGATGACGTGTTCTACCGCGAGCTGGCCAAAGACCCGAACTGGCAAGACTACGAAATCAAGTTGCCCAGCCAGGATGCCGCCCCTTGGGGCATCGCCCTGCGCAAGGGCCAACCTGAGCTGCAAGCCTTGCTCGGCAAAGTGGTTGAAGGCTGGCATCGCTCGGGGCTGATCATCGAGCTTGAGAAAAAATACGGCATCGAAGCCAACCCTTGGGTGGCCGAGCAGCACGCCCGTTATGCGCAGGGGAGTGCAGGCCAGTGATTGAACGCTATGTGCGACCGTGGCTTGAAGGCCAGGGCTTTCACCTGAGTATTCTCTGGGACCCGACAGACGCCCAGCGTTTTCTGTTGGGGCTGGGTTTCACCCTGGGCCTGGCGATTGCCAGCGTGCTGCTGTCGCTGGTGATCGGCGTGCTGGGCGTGGCGTTGAAGTCTTCACCGTGGCGGCCAGTGCGTCAGGCGGTCACCGCCTATGTCGAGCTGTTTCGTAATACGCCCTTGCTGGCTCAGTTGTACTTCTTCTATTTCGGCCTGGGTTCGCTGTTGCCGATGGTCGAGGACGCCGACGGCCATGCGGTGCGCATGATCGGTAACTTCCAGTGGGCAGTCATTGTGCTCGGGCTGCACTCGGGCGCCTTCCAGATCGAGGCGCTGCGCGGCAGCATCGACGCCGTGCCGCGCTCGACCATCGAGGCCGCGCAAGCCTTGGGCTTGCACGGGCGCAAACTGTTTCGCCACCTGATCTTGCCGCTGGCGCTGCGCAACAGTTTGCCCGCGTTGGGCAACAGCCTGGCGCAGGCGGTCAAGTCCACCTCGGTGGCCTACGCCATCGCAGTGCCGGAGTTGCTCTACGCCTGCAACCGCATCTGGACTGACAACTTCAACGTCGCCGAGATGATGCAGGTGTTGCTGCTCATGTACTTCATCCTGCTCGGTGGCTGTGCCTTGCTGATGTCGCGGATCGAAGCACGTTTTCGTCTGCCGGGGTATCACAGCCGATGAGCCCTTTGACTCTGTTGTCTCAACGCATCCGCCCACCGCTCAACGCCTCGCGCTTTATCGCGCTGGGCGTGTTGTGGCTGGCGGCGGGTGTTGGCGTGGGGGCGGTGGCTTGGGCCTATCGCGACATCATTGCGCTGTTGCTGAACTGGACGCCCGCGCTGGCCCGCGGTTTTGCCCTGAACATTCTGATGGGCGTGGTGGCGATGCTGGCAGCGACGGTGTTCGGCACGCTGCTGGGGTGCTTGCAGGTTTCGCTGCATCGCGGGTTGCGTCAGGTGGCGGTGCTGCTGACTCAATTGCTGCGCAATGCGCCGTGGCTGGTGGTGGTGTTTTTGGTGATGAACCTGCTGCCGTTTGAGTTCCAGGCGCTGGACCGCTGGTGGCAGATTCCTGATTGGCTCAAGGCCGCCCTCGGGCTCGGTTTGGCGGGCAGCGGTTACGTGTCGGAGATCGTGCGTGGCGGCATTCGTTCGATCCCCGTGGCCCAGTGGGAAGCCGCCGCCTCGCTGGCGCTGCCCCGGCGCAAAAGCCTGCGCCTGGTGATTCTGCCCCAGGCCCTGCGCAGCATGGTGCCGCCGTGGATGAGCCTGTACTGCGCCGTGACCATGGCCACCTCGCTGGCCAATTTGATGGGCGTAGAAGAACTGATGACCAGCCTGCAACTGCGCCTCACCGGCCAGACCCGCCCGGACCTGCTGCTGCCCGCCTACCTCTACGTGTTCGTCGCCTTCTTTATCTACATCTACCCGATCTCCCGTTACTCACGGTACCTGGAGCGCAAATGGAGCCTGTACTCATGAGCCAGCCGCTGCAAATCCAGTTGGAGGACGTGTACAAATCCTACGGTGACCAGCCCATTTTGCAGGGCATTTCACTGTCGGTTCGGCGCTCGGAAATCGCCTGCCTGATTGGCCCGTCCGGCTCGGGCAAGTCCACCCTGTTGCGCACCCTCAATGCCTTGACCCCGGTGGACAGCGGGCGCATCGAGGTCTGCGGGATCCGCGTAGACGACCCGCAACTCGACGTGCCCGGCCTGCGCCGCCACGTCGGCATGATCTTTCAAAGCTACAACCTGTTCCCGCACCTCAGCGTGCTGGACAACATCACCCTGGCGCCGATTCAAGTGCTCGGCCAGTCCCGACAAGAGGCTGAGGCGTACGCCATTGAGCTGCTGGCCAAGGTGCGTCTGGAAAACAAACAGGGTGCCTTCCCCGGGCAGTTGTCCGGCGGCCAGCAGCAGCGCGTGGCGATTGCCCGCAGCCTGGCGATGCGCCCCGACGTGATGATGTTTGACGAAGTGACCGCGGCCCTCGACCCGGAGACGGTCAAGGAAGTGCTCAACACCATCCGCGATGTTGCCGCCAGCGGCATGACCTGCCTGATCGTCACCCACGAGATGCGCTTCGCTCGCGAAATCGCCGACACGGTGTATTTCACCGATGGCGGGCGAATCGTCGAAAAGGGCGACCCCGAGTTGATTTTCAGCCGCCCCGCCGACCCCCGAACCCAACGTTTCCTCGAACGAGTACTGTGAAGATGTCCACAAGAGAATCGCGTAGTCATTGGCTGGCCGACACCCAGCTGACCCATTTGGGGCGTAATCCGGCGAGCCACGAGGGCACGGTCAACACCCCGGTTTATCGCGTGTCGACTTACGTCTGGGAAAACACCCAGGCGCTCGCCGAATTCCGGCGCAAGTCGGCCGATCCGGAGTTTCGTGGCAATGCCTACGGGCGCAACGGCAACCCCACCACCGCAGCGTTTGAAGATGCGGTGGCCGAGCTGGAAGGCGGCTATCGCGGGCTGATCATGCCGTCGGGGCTGGCAGCAATCACCGGCGCAGTGCTGGCCGTGGCCAAGGCCGGTGACCACGTGCTGGTCACCGACAATTGTTATTGGCATGCGCGCAAAGTCTTCGACGACGTGCTGTCGCGCTATGGCATTGAAACCACCTATTTCGACCCTGAGCTGGGCGCCGACATCGCCGGCCAACTGCGCCCCAACACCAAGGTAGTGTTTGTCGAGGCGCCGGGTTCCACCACCTTTGAAGTCCAGGACATCCCGGCTATCGCCAGGGCCGCCCATGCCCACGGCGCGCTGGTGTTGATGGACAACACCTGGGCCACGCCGCTGTTCTTCCGGGCTTTTGAGCATGGTGTGGATATCTCCATTCACGCGGCCACCAAGTACCTGGTGGGCCATTCCGACGCGATGCTCGGCGTCATCGTGACCACCCAGCCGCTCTATGCCCAGGTGCGTTCAGTGGTGCGCGACCTCGGTTATATCGCCAGCGCCGACGATGCGTATCTGGGCCTGCGCGGCCTGCGCACTCTGGGCGTGCGCCTGCGTCAGCATCAACAGTCGGCGCTGCGCGTGGCGCACTGGCTGCAGCAACGCAGCGAGGTGCTTGAAGTGCGCCACCCGGCGCTGCCCGGCAGCCCCGGGCATGAGATCTGGAAGCGTGACTTTTTGGGCTCGTCAGGCCTGTTTGCGTTCGTGCTCAAGCCGCTGCCCGATGAAGCAGTCAATGCCTTCCTCGACAGCCTCCAACTGTTTGCCATGGGCGCCAGCTGGGGCGGCTTCGAGAGCTTGATTGGCCGCCAGACACCGCAGCGGGCGGTCACGCCGTGGCAGGTGCCGGGCGTGCTGTTTCGCATTCATGTCGGCCTTGAAGCGGTGGACGATTTGATCGCCGATCTCGATCAGGGGCTGGCCGGTATTGCCCATCACTTTTCACCTGAAGAGGCCTGAACCATGAGCCAGACCCAAGCTCCCGTGCAGGGCGTGATCGACCTGCACAGCCATTGGTTTTCACCCAGCTCGCTGCGCTTTTTGAGTGAGCGCCAGAGCAGCCCGCGCCTTTTACCGGGCGCCGATGGCGCACCCCATTTGCATCGCGCCGGCGCTGGCGCCACGGCCCAACCGTTTGCGCTGGGCAACCACTGGTTTGATCTGGACGCGCGCATCGAGCATTTCGATCAGGTCGGGGTGGCGCATCAATTGCTGTCCTGGCCGACCACTCTGGGCATCGACGCAGCGCTGTCTGCCAGCGAATCGTTGGGCTTGTGGCGCGACTACAACAATGAACTGGCGGGCGTGGTGCGCCAGTACCCGACGCGGCTCAGCGCAGTGGCGGCGTTGTCGACCTCGGACATTCAGTGGTCGGTGGGCGAGTTGCAGCGCGCCCATGAAGAGCTGGGGCTGATCGGTGCAGTGTTGCCGGTGAATGCCTTCGCCAGCCTGGCCGCCGCCAGCCGCTTTGAGCCGTTGCTGGCCAAAGCCCAGGAGCTGGGCAGCCATATTTATTTGCACACCGGTTACGCCCACCCGCAGGTGCCGGGCCAGCCGCCGGTGTTGTTGCACAGTGACGCCATCGAAGCACGGCGGGTGCTGGACATCGCCTGGCAGTTTGCCTCGGCCACCATCACCTTGGCCCACAGCGACCTGCTGGACCGCTACCCCGACGTCACGGTGCAAATCGCCATGCTCGGCGGCGCCGGCATCATCGCCAACCTGGTGGAACTCAGCCAGGTGCCAGGCCACTTCGATGCGGTCGGCCACAGCCCGCGTTATCAGCGCTTGTTATTCGACACCGGCGCCGCTGGCCGAGGTGCCCAGGCCATCGCCCTGGCCACCCGCGTGCTGGGCGCCGAGCAACTGGTGTTTGGTTCTGACTATGCCCCGGTGCCTGACATCGCGCCGGGTATCGCCCAAGTGCTGGCCGCGCCGATTTCGGCGGCCGAGCGCGAGTTGATCCTGCGAGGCAACGGGCAGCGCCTGTTGGCCAGCAAAGGTATTTCCCTGGGTAGCTAAGGCTACCTCTCTGCCCCAAGGAGTGTCGCAATGAGTACCGTACTGCATGAAAAACCGCGTCTGGTCGCTGACCCGGTAGAGGCCTACTACACCATCTGCCCGGTGTTGGTCGCGTCCAATATTGCCGTGGAGCTGGGTTGGCTGGATGAAGAGTTCAAGCGCGCCGGTGGCAAGGCCACCTTCCTGCGTTCGTTGCCTGAAAATGGCGGCTGGTTGCCGCATTACCGTCACTCGTTCAACCCGCTGTTTCGCGATGGCGGAGCGATTCCGACCCTGTGGGCCAAGGCTGATCTGACCGACACCACGCTGATCGCCACCACCGCCAGCCAGCGCGCCGGCCAAGTGGTGGTGCGTGCGGGTTCCGGGATCCGCCGGGTACAGGATCTGGCCGGACGGCGCATCGGCCTGTTCAAAAGCCAGAACGACGACAAGATCGACTTCGCCCGCGCCACGGCCCAGCACGGTTTGCTGCTGGTGCTGGAACTGGCCGGTTTGAGCGCCGAGCAGGTGCAGTGGGTGGATCTGGCCGACGACGATGACCCAAGTTTCCTGCAACCGTCGCAGCGCCCGGTTGAACTCTGGACGCAAATCAAAGCTCATCGTGGTCAGCCGCCGGTGGACATTCAGGCCCTGGCCGATGACCGCGTCGACGCGATTCTGGTACAGGCCAGCACCGCCGCATCACTGGTGGCGACAGGCAAATACACAGTGATCGAAGACCTGGAGCGCTACACCGACTGGACCCTGAAAATCTCCAACGGGCCGTACACCACTGCGGTCAATACTGACTTCGCCCGCCAGCATCCTGAACTGGTGGTGGCCTTCTTGCGCGCCGCGATTCGGGCCGGTCGCTGGATCAACGCCAACCCGGACGCTGCCGCTGAACTGTTCACCCGAGTGACCTTCAACAGTGACCCGGCGCTGGTACGTGCGGCCCTGCACGGGCGTGATTTTGTGCCACAACTGTCGGCACAAAACCTCGCTGCACTGGAGTTGAAAAAGACATTCTTGCGCGAGCACGGCTACATCAAAGGCGACTTCCGCGTGACCGATTGGGCTGATGCTAGCTTCCTGGAACAGGCGCACGCGTCGTTGCAGGACTAATCTGCAACGCGTGGGAGCGGGCTTGCTCGCGATGGTCTTCAGGGTGCCTCATGGGCTCAGCGGATACGCGCCATCGTTAACGACCATCGCGAGCAAGCCCGCTCCCACAGAGGCAGGTTCACTGCCACATGAAGCTATACAAGCTAACCTCTCATACCGCAGGGTAGTGCGCGGCTATGGGTTGGTAATGGAACAATCAACTCAGCGCTTGGCCGGGTCTCGTTCCTTTATTGAGGCGTTTGTATGCTTAAGCATTTGTTCAAACCCGCACGCACAAGCGTGGTGTTCGTGCTGTCTTGCCTGGCAGCGTCCATTGCCTGTGCGGGCGATAAAACAATTTACCCCGATGCCGCCGCCAGTGACCCCAAGACCCTGGGCTGGATGGTCGGTGCGCCTCCGCCGCCTGACCGGATTGTACGGTTTGCCGATGGCAGTTATTTCAAGTTTCCGGCCATGCGCTGGAGCGTTTCCAACTTCCGCCAACTGATGCCTACCACCAATGTGTCCCGTGGCTTGGGCGCGCCCGTGCCGTTGGCGCAGGCGTTGCGCAGCGATATCGATGCCCTGACGTTTACGCCCCTCGGTGGGCAAAAACCGATGACCTGGGAACAGTCGCTGGCGGCCAATTACACCGACGGCATTGTGGTGCTGCACCGCGGCAAAATTGTCTATGAGCGGTATTTCGGCGTGTTGAGCCCCCAAGGCCAGCATGCCGCCATGTCCATGACCAAATCGGTGGTGGGCACGATGGGCGCCATGCTGGTGGCCGATGGCACCCTGGATCCCAATAAAAAAGTAGCGGATTACGTGCCCGAGTTGGCCAAGTCCGCCTTTGGCAGCGCGACGTTGCGCCAGGTGCTGGACATGACCACCGGGCTTAAATTCAGCGAAGACTATGCCGACCCTAACGCCGAAGTCTGGAAGCACGCACAGGCGGGTAACCCGCTGCCCAAGCCCAAGGATTACACCGGCCCGCAAACGTACATGGAGTACTTGCAGACCGTGCAACCCGAGGGTGAACACGGTAAAGCCTTCGCCTATAAAACGGTGAACACCGATGTGCTGGGCTGGGTGATTGCCCGGGTCACCGGGAAAAACGTGGCACAACTGTTGTCAGAAAAAATCTGGCAGCGCCTGGGCGCCGAACAGGATGCGTACTTCTCTGTGGACTCCATCGGTACACCGTTCGCAGGCGGCGGGTTGAACACCGGGCTGCGGGACATGGCGCGGTTTGGCGAGATGATCCGCAATAACGGCCAGTACCTGGGCGAGCAAATCGTGCCCAAGGCCGTGGTGGATGATATTCGCGCAGGTGGCGATAAAGCTGCGTTTGCCAAAGCCGGTTATGACTTGCTCAAAGGTGGCAGTTATCGCGACATGTGGTGGGTGACGCACAACGCCGATGGCGCCTTTATGGCACGCGGTGTGTATGGGCAGCGCACCTACATCGACCCTAAAGCCGAGATGGTGATCGTGCGCTATGCGTCCAATCCGATTGCCGGCAACGCGGCAAACGACCCGGTGACCATCCCGGCATTCGAGGCGCTGGCCAAGCACTTGATTGCCCACCCGCAGCCGTAGACCTGCGGCTCAGGCCTGTTGAACGAACGCCAGGCGCAAGGCGAAACCGATCAGCAGGCTGCCAAATAACCACTGTTGAACACGCTGTGCCCGGGGGCTGTTGTTGAGCCATTGACCCAACGAGGCCCCGGCCATGGCGTAAAGGCTGTCAAACATCAGGCCGACGATCACCAGTACCACGCCCAAGCCAAAAAACTGTGCACCCACGGTGCCTGCCTGGTTGTCGATAAATTGCGGCAGCAGCACCGAGCAAAACAGCAAGGCCTTGGGGTTGAGCAGGTTGGTCAACACGCCACGTCGCAGCGCGCCAGACCAGGTCAATTCAGGTTCTTTGACCACGCCCGTGGCGAGGGTCAAGTGGGTGAGCATTCCGGGTTTGAACATGCGCACACCCAGCCACACTAAATAGGCTGCGCCGATCAAACGCACGCCATCAAAGGTCCAGGGCGCTGTTTTAAACAGTGCAGCCAAGCCCACGGCGGCCAGAAAAACATGGCAGGCCCGGGCAATGCCCAAGCCCAACGCGGTGCTGAGGGCCAATGCACGCCCATGTCGGGCACCGGTTTGCAGCAGCAATATCATGTCCGGCCCGGGCATCAGGTAAATCACAACCAGCGCAATCAGAAACATCCCCATGGCGACCCATCTCGATAGCAGGTGAGCCAAGATTTTAGGGGGGAAGGCATGCGCAGGTGGTTGCGTATTCAGCCTCAAGAAGGTCTAGTCTTGGCAGAAAACACCTTTTTGATAATCAAAAGAATTTGAATATGCCAAAAATAAAATTGGATGCTTTTGACCGGCGCATTCTCGACGCCTTGCAGCGTGACGGGCGCTTGAGCAATGTGGACTTGGCCGACGAAATTGGCCTGTCTGCGTCGCCGTGTTTGCGTCGGGTTCGGTTGCTGGAAGAGGCGGGGGTGATTCGCGGATATCAGGCCAATCTGGATCGCGATGAGGTCGGTTTGGGGTTAACGGTGTTTATCGGGATCAAGGTTGAGCGCCATCACGAAGATGAGGCGGAGGCGTTCCGTGTCGCTGTAACGGCATTGCCTGAAGTGATTTCGGCTTTTTTAGTGTCAGGAGAATCTGATTTTTTACTGCAGGTTGTGGTGCCAGACTTACGCGGGTATGAGCGATTTTTAACCGGCGTGCTGCTCAAGTTACCGGGTGTCAGTGATATTCGCAGTAACTTTGCAATCCAGACGGTCAAGGCGCCGGCTGTCCTGCCGCTCAATCATTTACCGGTTTAACCGCTTTCAAAAACGGCCCACGTTTCGGACTGTTTATCGCCGACTCCGCGCCAAGATGAAGATCGCTGGTCGCCCGCAGAAGTTTCACATTGTTTGTTATATCGTAACTATATTCATCAAACAGTGGAGCTTCCATGCGTGTCGATTTAGATGCCGAGGAGGGTGGCCTTGAGTCTTTGTCTCGTTTTCAAAGTGCCACCGTTCAGGCGCGTCAACTTTTTCAGTTAGGCGTTGGACTGGCCGCCCTGGCAATCATGCTCTGGACGGTCGGTTTTTTTATTGGTCTGTTTGCCCCGAGTTCGTTGTGGCCTGCACTGCTCAATAACAACGTCGCCGCGTTGTTAGTGGTAGCGGCAGGGGCGCAATCGGCGTTTTGGGTGGCGGACTGGCGCAAGGCAGCGCTCAATCCTGCACCTGAATTGATCGAAGAACAGCCCGCCGAGCCGCTCAGTGCCTACGAGCGTTTTTGCCAACGGTTGAGTCGCGGGTCGCATCGGTTTTTGGCCTCGATCGGTGCGCCGGTCTTTTGGCTGGCGGGAGTCGGCGGCCTGGCCGTGTGGTGTGTACAGCACAGTTGGGACGTGTCGCTGGCCGGTGCCGATTTAGGCACGGGCGGGCGAGTGGCCGCCGGAGTGGCGGTGTTGCTGGCATTTGTATTGCTGGTGTTCGAACGCTACCTGGCGCAGCAACCCGAAGCGCGCTGGCCGGAAGCCCGCTTACTGGCGCCGCTGGTGCGTGTGCCGATCCTCACTTTTTTGCTCAGTGCGTTATGCCTGCTGTTCAGCAGCGCAGAGGCCGAATGGCCCGCTCGCCTTGCGGTATTGCTGAGCGTGCTGCCCGCTGCGGTGGCGATTGAGTTAATCCTTCGGGCCGTGGCGGCGATTTTCAGCCCACGCCGCGACCGGCTTGAACCGCGCATGATTGCGCAGAGTTTTATTGCCGGGATGCTGCGCTGGCCACCGCAACCGCTGCTGGCGCTGCAGCACGAATTGCATAACCGGTTTGGCATCGACCTGCGGCAAATCTGGGCGTTCAGCTACATGCGCAAAGCGTTCCTGCCGGTGCTGGCGGTGATCGTCGCGGTGGGCTGGATACTCAGCGGTGTGAATGAAGTCCCGTTGCAAGGGCGCGGCATTTACGAACGTTTTGGCAAGCCGGTTGAAGTGTTCGGGCCGGGTTTGCACGCGGGGCTGCCTTGGCCATTGGGTCGCGTGCTGATGGTCGAAAACGGGGTGGTGCATGAGCTGGCGACCAGCACCGAGTCGGCGGCGGACCCTGTGCTGGCGTCGGCTGACGGCCTGCCACCGTTGACTGCCAACCGCTTGTGGGACGCGACGCATGTGAACGACAAATCCCAGGTCATTGCCAGCGGTGGCGGTGACAAGCAGGGCTTTCAGATCGTGAACATGGACGTGCGTTTTGTGTACCGCATCGGCTTGAGCGATCAAGCCGCGATTGCCGCGACGTACCACAGTGCCGATGTGCCGACGCTGATTCGCAGTACCGCGAGCCGCATTCTGGTGCACGACTTTGCCTCGCGCACCCTCGATGATTTGCTCGGCGAACAACGTACCGAGTTGGCCAGTGACATTGGCCGTGCCGTGCAGGCCGATCTGGATTCGTTGGGCAGCGGCGTCGAGATTCTGGCCACGGTGGTTGAGGCGATCCATCCGCCTGCCGGGGCGGCCAACGCGTATCACGCCGTTCAGGCGGCACAAATCAGCGCCCAGGCCTTGATTGCCCGCGAGCGTGGCGCGGCCAGCGAGCAAGCCAACGTCGCGCAATTGCAGGCCAGCATGGCGCTGGACCAAGCCAATGCCTCGGCGCGTGAAGTGAACGCGACGGCGCAGACCTCGGACCTGCGTTTTGGCGCCGAACAAAAAGCCTACCGCGAGGCCGGTCACGCCTTTGTTCTTGAGCAGTATTTGAGCCAGCTCAGCCAAGGCATGAACAACGCCAAACTTTTGATTCTCGACCACCGCCTTGGGGGCAACGGCAATGCGCCGACCCTCGATCTGCGTTCTTTCACGCTGCCGGCCGATCCTGTCGCGCCGCGTAAAGCTGTTCAGTAAGGAGCTTTGTTTTGAGCCACTCACACGATCATCACGCGCACGGCGGCCACCACCACGGCCACGCGCATCACGGCCATCATCACCACCATCATGGTGACGAACATGAGCCGAGCCCGTTCCCATGGCGGCGCATGGGCTGGGCCGCTTTGCTGGTTTTATTTGCCGTGGCAGCCGCCAGCCTGGTGCAGGTGCGTTCCGGCGAAGCCACTGTTATCACCCGTTTCGGTAACCCGGCGCGGGTGCTGCTGGAGCCTGGGTTGAGCTGGCGCTGGCCCGCACCGTTTGAAGTCAGCGTGCCGGTAGACCTGCGTTTGCGCACCACCTCAAGCGGTCTGCAAGACGTCGGCACCCGCGACGGCCTGCGCATTATCGTGCAGGCCTACGTGGCCTGGCAGGTGCAGGGCGATGCCGAGAACGTACAGCGTTTTATGCGCGCGGTACAAAACCAGCCCGATGAAGCCGCCCGGCAAATTCGGACCTTTGTCGGCTCGGCGCTGGAAACCACAGCCGCCAGTTATGATCTGTCCAGTTTGGTCAACACCGATGCCAGCCAAGTCAAAATTGCCGACTTCGAAGCGCAACTGCGCCAGCAAATCGAACAGCAATTGCTCAGCACCTATGGCGTGCGTGTGTTGCAAGTAGGGGTTGAGCGGCTGACGTTGCCGTCGGTCACGCTCACCGCCACGGTCGATCGCATGCGCGCCGAGCGTGAAACCATCGCCACTGAACGCACTGCGGTGGGCAAGCGCGAAGCGGCGCAAATCCGTTCGGCGGCCGAGCGCGATGCGCGCATTCTGCAGGCCGATGCCAGTGTGAAAGCAGCGGACATCGAAGCGCAGTCGCGGGTCGAGGCGGCGAAAATTTATGGTCAGGCGTACGCCAGTTCGCCAGAGCTGTACAACATGCTGCGCTCGCTCGACACGTTGGGGACCATGGTTAACCCCGGCACCAAAGTGATTTTGCGCACCGATGCGGCGCCGTTCCGGGTGTTGGTCGATGGCCCGCCGTCCATGGATAACAAGGCTGGGTCGCATCCATGAGTGGCTCATCTGAAGACACGCCACGTGTCAGCAGCCCGTGGCAACAAGCGGGGCGTTTAGCGTTTTTGGGCTTGTATGCCGTGACGGTGTTCGCCGCCGTGGCGTGGGGTGTGTCGAATGTGCGGCAGATCGATCCGCAGAACCGCGCAGTGGTGTTGCGCTTTGGTGCGCTGGACCGCATCCAGAATGCCGGCTTGCTGTTGGCCTGGCCGCGGCCTTTTGAACAAGTGGTGATTGTGCCCGCCGCCGACCGCGTGAGTGAGCGCCGGATCGAAAACCTGCTGCGTTCGGACAGCGCCCTGCAGGCGGATCGCGTGGCCACTTTTGCCACGCCCATCAACGATGCCCTGGCCGGCTCAGGGTATTTGCTGACCGGTGATGCGGGCGTTGTGCAACTGGATGTGCGGGTGTTTTACAACGTCACCGACCCTTATGCCTACGTGCTGCAAGCAGAGCATGTGTTGCCTGCGCTGGATCGTGTGGTCACCCGCAGCGCGGTGGCGCTGACTGCCGCGCGGGATCTGGACACTATTTTGGTGGCGCGCCCGGAGCTGCTCGGCAGCGATAAACAGTCGGCGGAACGCCGTGAGCGTTTGCGCGGTGATTTGGTGCAAGGCATCAATCAGCAACTGGCGGCGCTGACGGCAACGGGGCAGGGCATTGGTCTGGAGGTAGTGCGGGTCGATGTGCAATCGAGTTTGCCGGGCCCGGCCGTCAACGCGTTTAACGCGGTGCTGACGGCCAGCCAGCAAGCCGACAAAGCCGTGGCCAACGCGCGCAACGATGCCGCTAAAACGACCCAGAACGCCACCCAGGAAGCCGACCGTACGGTTGAGCAAGCCCACGCCCAAGCCAGCGAACGATTGGCCTTGGCGCAATCGGACACGGCGGCCATCGTCAATTTGGCCAAGGTACAACAGGCCGGTAATGACCCTGGTTTGCTGCTGCGTTTATACCGCGAGCGGGTGCCAAAAATTCTCGGGCAGGCGGGCTCTGTGACCACCGTTGATCCTAAAGATGATTCCCGTCTGATTATTCAGGGAGCCGAACAATGAGTACGTCTGCAACGCAACCCGTGGTCAGCATGCTGAGCAGCGCCGAGCAACGCAGCGCTGCGCGGCAACTGACGCTGGCGATGCTGGCGCTGGGGTTGCTGGCCTTGGGGCTGGTGTGGCGCTGGTTCATGCCCCTGCAAGTGGGCACCAGCCAATTGTTATTGGGGTTTGCCTCGTTGTTGGTGGCGGTGCCGGTGATGCGTTCGGCGTGGTACAGCCTGCGTTATCCGAGCCTGCACGGCATCACCGATCAACTGATCGCCCTGGCGATGCTGGGCGCGTGGGCCACCGGCGATTTGCTGACCGCAGCACTGTTGCCGATCATCATGATTTTTGGCCACGTGCTGGAAGAGCGCAGCGTGATCGGTTCGCAAGAAGCCATTCATGCACTGGGCAAACTGACCCGCAGCCAGGCGCGGTTATTTCAGGCCGACGGCCGTTTGCTGGAGGTCGACAACAGCACGCTCAAGACCGGGGACCAGGTTGAAGTGCGCGCCGGGGATCGTGTGCCGGCCGATGGTGTGGTGTTGTCGGGTCAGGCCAGCCTCGACACGGCGTCGATCACCGGGGAATCGGTACCGCTGGAGGTCAGCGTGGGCATGCCCATTTACGGTGGCGCGATCAACCTGGACGGCCTGCTGCGTGTTGAAGTGACACGCACCGGTGAAGAGTCGACGTTGGGCAAAGTCATTGCCCTGATGCAAAACGCTGAGCGCGCCAAGCCACCGATCACCCGATTGCTCGAACGCTATGCGGGCGGCTACATGGTGCTGGTGTTGATGATCGCCGCCGTGACCTGGTTTATCACCAACGATGCCCAAGCCATGCTCGCGGTGTTGGTGGCGGCGTGCCCATGCGCGTTGGTGCTGTCTGCACCGGCCACCGCCATTGCCGGGATCGCCGTGGCGGCGCGTCACGGGATCTTGATTCGCAGCTCGGCGTTCCTTGAAGAGCTGGCGGACTTGACCTCCTTGGTGGTGGATAAAACCGGCACCCTGACCTACGGCACGTTGCGCCTGCAAGCCATCGAAACACCGCTCACGGAGCATCAGCCGTTGCTGCAACTGGCCGCCAGTTTGGGCGCTGCCAGCAGCCACCCGGTGAGCCGGGCGTTGGCCGGGCTGGTCAGCCATGACCAATTGCTGACGCTGGAGGATGTGCGCGAGCGCCAGGGTTTGGGCGTCGTGGCCAGAACCGCACAGGGCGAAGCGGCGTTGGGGCGGCCGGAGTTATTCGACCAATTGACTATTACCACAACCCCGGTGCCGGACCATGATGGCCCTATTGCAGGTCTTTCATTGGACACACAGTTTCTTGGCTGGTTATTGTTGGCGGACAGCGTTAAGCCCGAAGCCCAACAGGCGTTGCGCGAATTGCGCGAGCTGGGGCTGGGGCGTCAGGTCTTGCTGACGGGTGACCGGCAAAGTGTGGCGGACCATTTGGCGCAGGCGGTGGGCATCAGTGAAGTACAAGCCCAAGCCTTGCCCGAAGATAAATTGAAGCGTGTGCTGGGCGAAATCGACAGTGGCTTCAGGCCCATGGTGGTCGGTGACGGGATCAACGATTCGCTGGCACTTAAAGCCGGCGTGGTGGGTGTTGCGATGGGGGCGGGCGGTGCGGACATTGCCCTGGCGTCATCCGACATCGTGTTGATCGGCAGTGACTTGCGGCGTTTGGGGACGTGTGTGCGACTGAGCCGTGAATGCCGCCACACCCTGCAGGTCAATGTGGTCATCGGGCTGGGCTGGACACTGGCGATTGTTGCCGCCGCTGCATTTGGTTGGTTAGGGGCGGCTGGCGCCATGATTGCCGCGCTGCTGCACAACTTGAGTACGTTATTGGTGTTGGGGAATGCTGGACGTTTGCTTCGTTTTCATGAGCCGTTGGTGGCGTCAGAAACGCCGCAGTAAGGGTCTGAAAACGCATCACGCACGCTCTGGCTTCTGGCTGTCAGCTCACTGAGCTGACAGTTTCGGTTAATCGACTACCCTATAGTTTCGATGTCTGAATTGAAGGAGGACTTACTGATGCTCGCGCAACTGCCACCGGCTTTACAGAAACTTCATCTTCCATTACGCCTTAAACTTTGGGATGGAAACCAATTCGATCTAGGGCCAAAGCCTAGTGTCACGATTGTGGTCAAAGACCCGCAATTGGTTGCCGAGTTTACCCACCCCAGCCTTGATCTGTTGGGCACCGCTTTTGTTGAGGGGAAGCTTGAGCTGGAAGGCTCCGTCAAAGAAGTGATTCGTGTGTGTGATGAGTTGAGCCAGGCGCTGGTGGAGGAAGAGGACACTCGACCTACGCGTATTCACCACGACAAAGAAATCGACGCCGCTTCCATCTCTTACCACTACGATCTGTCCAATGAGTTTTATCAGCTGTGGCTTGATAAGGACATGGCCTATTCGTGTGGCTATTTTGAGACCGGCGAAGAGACCCTTGATGAAGCTCAGATAGCCAAGTTTCGCCTGCTGTGCCGCAAGTTGCGCCTGAAGCCGGGTGAGTATTTGCTCGACGTTGGTTGTGGCTGGGGCGGGTTGGCGCGTTTTGCCGCACGCGAGTACGGCGTCAAAGTTTTCGGCATTACCCTGAGCAAAGAGCAACTGGCGTTGGGCCGTGAACGCGTCAAGGCCGAGGGCCTGCAAGACAAGGTCGACCTGCAATTGCTCGACTACCGCGATCTGCCGCAAGACGGCCGCTTCGACAAAATCGTCAGCGTGGGCATGTTTGAGCACGTGGGGCACGCCAACCTGAATGAGTACTGCAACATCCTTTCGAATGCAGTGCGTGAAGGCGGCCTGGTGATGAACCACGGCATTACCGCCAAGCACACTGACGGCCGCCCGGTAGGTCGTGGGGCCGGTGATTTTATCGACCGCTATGTGTTCCCGAACGGTGAGTTGCCGCACCTGTCGATGATCACCGCCGAGATCAGCGAAGCCGGGCTGGAAGTAGTCGACGTCGAAAGCTTGCGTCTGCATTACGCGCGCACGCTGGATCACTGGAGTCAGCGTCTGGAAAGCAATCTGGAGACTGCGGCGAAAATGGTCCCGGAGAAAACCCTGCGTATCTGGCGCCTGTACCTGGCCGGTTGTGCCTACGCGTTTGCCCATGGCTGGATCAACATCGATCAGATCCTGGCGACCAAACCGCATGCCGATGGCTCCATTGAATTGCCACCGACACGCGCGGATATTTATCGCTGACCGTGTGAATCCCACGTAATTGCAACAGGGCTTACTTCAGGGTTTATTTCCTGGAGGTAAAGCCCATGTTGCAGTGGGATGTTTTGATCCACCTGTGCCACGGCCTTCTGTTCGAAGGTCAGCCCCTTCTTTTTAAACACAAGATCATGACGCGCTACGTTTCCTCCCCAGTCAGCTGAGGGCAAGGAGATGTAGCTGATCTTGTATTCCTCATCGGTAAACGCCCCTTCAACCACATAGGCGCCGTAGTGGTTTTCGCCTGGGGAAATGATCTTGTACAAGCCATTGTCGTAGTAGTACAGGATGGCTTCTTCAAACGGTTTTTCGCTGTACATCTTCTTGTAGTGCAATCGATGAATGTACGTTGGCTTGCCGAACTCGACGGTAATGGCGGGGACGACGGGCGGCGGGGTGGTTTCAGCCTGAGCCAGGGAAGTGATGCTGAACAGCAAACCCATCAGCGAAAATTTCATGAGTGTTGATCCTTATAGTGAGTAGCTCGGCATTGCACCGAGCTACGCAGCTTAAGGAGAGGCTAAGAGACTGTCTCAACGCGGGAGGCTTTTCGGACATGGCCGATCGCAGGTTCAGACATGTCTTACGTGTACTTATAAAACCGGTGAAACCAGACGCGCCACTCGCATGCCCAGTTGCTGCAGGCGGTGAGTCGACTTGATGTCTTCACTGGTGATTTCGCGGCTCAAAGCGAAGTCGTCCATCAGCATGAGTTCCACATCGGCGGCGAACGCCTGGTCTACCGTCAGCAGCATCACTTCGAAGTTAAGACGGAACGAGCGGTTGTCCATGTTGGCGCTGCCAATTGCGCTGATCTCGTTGTCGACCAATACGGCCTTCTGATGGATAAAACCGGGCTGGTAACGGAACACCCGCACCCCTGCGCGAACCGCTTCGAAGGCATACAGACTGGACGCGGCGAAGACGATTTTATGGTCGGGGCGCGACGGTATCAGGATGCGCACATCCACGCCGCGTAACACCGCCAGGCGCAAGGCTGAGAACACCGCTTCGTCGGGCACAAAGTAGGGGCTGGTAATCCACACCCGCTCATTGGCGGCATGGATGGCTTCGACGAAAAACAGCGAGCAGGTTTCGTAAGGATCGGCCGGGCCGCTGGCCATGAATTGGCAGAGCACGCCCGTCTCGGGATAGCTCTTGGGCAGGATCAACGGCGGTAATTGTCGCGATGCCCAGAACCAGTCTTCAGCAAACGACTCCTGCAAGCAGGCCACCACCGGGCCGCTGACTTCGACGTGGGTGTCTCGCCATGGCGAGAGCGGAGGCTTGGCGCCGAGGTATTCATCGCCCACGTTATGCCCGCCAACAAAACCCAGCAGGCCGTCTACGACCACCACTTTGCGGTGGTTGCGGAAGTTGATCTGGAAGCGGCTGATCCAGCTGCCGCGTGTGGCAAAGGCGTAGGTTTGCACGCCACCGGCACGCAGTGTTTCGCCGTAGCTTTTGGGCAAGGCGTGGCTGCCGATGCTGTCGTATAGCACATACACCGCGACGCCTTCGGCGGCTTTTTCCAGTAACAGAGCCTGGAGCTTCTTGCCGAGGTCGTCGTCGTGAATGATGAAAAACTGCACCAGCACGACTTTTTCAGCAGCGCGAATGGCTTTGAAGATCGCGTCAAAGGTGGCGGTACCGTTGATCAACAAACGCACGCTGTTATTCGCCAGGCACGGCATTCGCCCCAATCGAGGCATGGCGCGCAACGAACCGTATGCTTTGGAGTTCCGAGCGGTGAGGGCTTCTTCCACCCAGGGGCGCCAGTTCAAGTCACTGATGGCTTCACGCATTTCCTGGTTGGCTTCGCGGCGCGCCTTGATGTAATCGTCAAAGGTGCTGCGGCCAAAGATCAGATACGGGATGAGCGTCACGTAGGGAATAAAGAACAATGACATGGCCCAGGCAATGGCGCCTTGTGCTGTTCTGACGGTTAACACTGCGTGCACGGCGGCAATCAAGCCTAAACTGTGGAGCAGTAAAATCAGGTATCCAATGACGTGCGGGCCTAAAAAATCCATGCGTATCCTTACTCCTCAATGTCCAACGCTGAGTACAACAGACCGTGTTCTGATGCGAATGTGCTATTTGGGTTTGAGTGCAACACTCGCGATCATTCGGCGTCTAACGCTGACAATTCCATAGGAGTGACTTAATGAATGTTCGTCTGCTAGGGGTGTTTCTAGCGTGTGGTTTTTCGATCCCTGTGGCCCAAGCGCAAATGCTGCAACCGGGTCTATGGGAAGTGACCTCGAGCAATATGCAGGTAGACGGCCAACAGTTGCCAGACCTGCAGGTAATGTTAGGACAGTTTCAGAACATGATGACCCCAGAGATGAAAGCTCAGATGGAAAGCCAAGGCGTCACCCTGGGCGGTAAAGGTATCCGTGTATGCCTGACACCCGAACAGGTGCAGTCGGATGATATTCCGCTGGCTGATCCCAAGTCCGGGTGCAATCAGCAGATCACTGAGCGTAGTGGAAATCAGTGGAAGTTTCGCTTTAGTTGCCCAAATGCTCAGGGGGCAGGAGTCGCCACATTTGCCAGTGACCGTGAGTTCACCACGGCGGTGATCGGCTCATTCAATGCAACGGGCGTTGCGCAAAAAGGCAGCATGGACACGCGTGCTGTGTGGCTGGGGCAAAACTGCGGCGCCGTTAAACCCCGCACGTAATTCAGAGGGGCCGCGCAACGTGTTCCACGCGGCGCGACCCCTCCATTGGTTTAATGCGCTTTCCAGTTCCAGCGACTCTCTGCCACAGCGTCATGGCTGTGCAGACTCTCAGCGTGAACCACTTTCAGATTAAAACCCTGCACCCCTGGCACTGCCTTAAGCGCCACATTCAATCGCCGCGCCGCGTCCTCACAAAACATCAAGTTCTGCCCATTGGCCAAGGCGAAGGCTTGTTCGTCAGCACGTTTCACAGCGGTCTGTACGGCGGTGCCCAGCGCCGCTTCGGCCTCATCAATGATCACTTCGATCGGCAGGGCTCGCTGATCGCTGCTGAGCAGTGTTTGCAAAATCGCCGTACTTCTTTGGCTGTGAGGCGTCGCCACAATGCCTTGCGAACTGCCTAGCCAGGCTAAAACATCGGCGTGTTCTAACGGCTTGTTGGCGAAGTCATTCACGAATTGCTGCTGGATAAGTTGGCGAGCCAAGGCCGCCGAGCAGGGGCAAGTCGATGAGTAGTTCACTTCAATTTTTAGTTCCACGTGGAACATTCCGTTTTTCAGAGACGCATCGATGCTCACCGGATAGGTCTTCCAACCACTCAGTGGGCTGACCAATGCCGGACGTTTTAACAGCATCTGGGTGTGGATTCGCAGGTAAGCACAGATCGATAAATCATCGTGACTGTCGAGAAATTGCTGCAAAATTTTTTTCAAAAGTAGCGGGTTCAGGTCCTGCGACTCGAGCATTTCGAGCGCTAAATAAAGTCGTGACATATGAATGCCACGCGCTTCGCCGTCGTCCAGACTCACGCCGGCGTCGGCTGTTGCCGTGAGCCGCTGACCTTCAATAACAATCGGCAAGGCAATGCCACACATCCCGACCCAATCCAGTGGAACAATTTGTCGGGCGTTTTGTGAAGCAATGTCGGGAAGGGTTAAAGCATTCATAAAGGTCTTCCATCGGGAGGTTGGGCTGAGTGTTACAAGATAACAATTCTGATGCTTTGTATTGTTATAATGTATCATTATCGGCAGGCCCGAATAGGGTCAGTCTTCAAGCGGGCGCTTTGACCTGCCAACCCTGATGAGGAAGTCCCATGCGTAAACGTCTACCAGTGACCGTGTTGTCTGGTTTTCTCGGTGCAGGAAAAAGCACCCTGTTGAATTACATTTTGCGAAACCGCGAGGATTTGCGCGTGGCGGTCATCGTCAATGACATGAGTGAAATCAACATTGATGGTGGCGAGGTTCAGCGAGACGTCAGCCTGAACCGAGCCGAAGAAAAATTGGTTGAAATGAGCAACGGCTGCATCTGCTGCACCTTGCGTGAGGACCTGCTGGAAGAGGTCAGCAAGTTGGCCAATGACGGCCGCTTTGACTATTTATTGATCGAATCCACGGGCATTTCAGAGCCGTTGCCAGTGGCTGAAACCTTTACCTTCCGCGATGAGTCGGGCCAAAGCCTGGCCGATATCGCCCGCCTGGATACGATGGTGACGGTGGTCGATGGCCTGAATTTTCTGCATGACTATCAAGCCGCAGAAAGCCTGGCGTCCCGTGGCGAGACCTTGGGCGAAGATGATGAGCGCTCAATTACTGACCTGCTAATTGAGCAGATCGAATTCGCTGATGTGATTTTGATCAGCAAAATTGACCTGATCAGCAGTGTCGAGCGCCAGGAATTAATCGCCATTCTTGAGCGTTTGAATGCACACGCCGAAATCATCCCGATGGTGATGGGTGAAATCCCGCTGAAAAAGATCCTCGATACCGGCCGTTTTGACTTTGAACGTGCAGCTCAAGCACCGGGTTGGCTGCAAGAATTGCGCGGTGAGCACGTGCCGGAAACCGAGGAATACGGCATTGCTTCTACGGCTTATCGCGCGCGCCGTCCGTTTCATCCCGAGCGTTTTTTTAACTTTATTGATCGCCCCTGGACCAACGGCAAATTGCTGCGTTCCAAGGGCTTTTTCTGGCTGGCCAGCAAGTACCAGGAAGCGGGCAGCTGGTCACAGGCCGGTGGTCTGATGCGCTACGGATTTGCCGGGCGCTGGTGGCGTTTTGTGCCCCGTGAGCAATGGCCGCAAGACGCTGAAACCAAGGCCGAAATTCTTAAAAAATGGCTGCCGGAGACTGCCGATTGCCGTCAGGAACTGGTGTTTATCGGTCAGCACATCGACTTTGCCCTGCTTTCGGCCGAGCTGGATGCCTGCCTGCTCACGGACCAGGAAATGGCCCTCGGCGTAGAGGGCTGGCAGCAACTGAATGATCCGTTCGGCGACTGGTATGACGAGGTGGCGGCATGAGTAACGTTGTACGACTTATCCGGCCGTTGGTCGGACATGTTAGTGGGCAAACGCCCGAAACCATGACGCGGATCCTCGATGATGAGGTCAATCTGGCTATTTGGCAGCGCCAATTACCAGTGCACATCAGCCATTTTGCAGAGCTGTTGCTCTCGCTCGGTGAACCGCTGGCGGATGCCTTGGTGCTTGAGATGGGCGATGAAAATGCCCAGCCCAACCTCAAGGGCCTGGCCTCCCGATTTAACGATCTGGACGGCTATGAGGGCTTCATTGCTGATATTTCCTGGCTGGTCAGTGCCTACGCCTGTTTATTAGGCGCAAAACGCGTGGGCCTGCGTCTCAGGGCCTTGGATAAGGCCATGTGCCCGCGGTTTCACGTCGACCATGTGCCTGTCAGGCTTATTACCACGTACGCAGGGCTTGGGAGCCAGTGGTTGCAGGAAGGCGTGATGAACCGTCGTCATCTCGGTCAGGCTCAGGCAGAACCCGCCGAGCCATCGCGTATTGAGCAGGTGAACACCGGTGATGTGGCGTTGCTCAAAGGCGAGAAATGGCAAGGCAACGAGGGCGCGGGGTTGATTCATCGTTCTCCGGCCTTGGCAGACGGTGAACGGCGACTGATTTTGACCCTGGATTGGTTGGCCTGAGGCATATTGCTGCTTTCGATCAAAACAGAAGCTGGCGATGATGTTGCAGAACATTCCTACCCACGTAATTGCCGGACCGTTGGGTGCCGGCAAAACCAGCCTGATTCAGCACCTGATGACGCAAAAGCCCGCCGACGAACGCTGGGCTGTACTGGTCAATGAGTTCGGCCAAATTGGCCTGGATGCGGCCCTGATGGGCGCTGGAAGCGACGCCATAGCCATTGCCGAAGTGGCGGGTGGTTGTGTGTGTTGCGTCAACGGTGCGCCGTTTCAAATCGGTTTGAGCCGTCTCTTGCGCAAGGCCCGCCCTGATCGGTTGTTTATCGAGCCGTCGGGGTTGGGGCATCCCGCGCAAATTTTAAAACAGCTCAGTGAGGCGCCCTGGTTGGGTGTTTTGGCGTTGCAGCCATGCGTGATGGTGCTCGATGCGCAGGCGATGGCTCAGGGAAAAACGCTCCCGGAAACCCAGCAAACGGCCCTGAAAAGTGCCGGTTTATTGGTCATGAATAAATCTCATAGTGTGCAAAAAGAGCAACGTGAGCAGATTGCATACGGCCTGCCAAAGTGCCCGATTTTGTGGGTCGAGAATGGCCGAATCCCTTTAAAATCGCTGCCTGCAGCCGACATGAAAGATATTCATCCTGTGGATAAGTCATTGATTTATAAGGATATTATTCAGGTTGGCAGTGTTTTTACTGACCCTGGAATCCCTATTCAGCAGACTCAGCTTCAACCTGAAGGCTGGAGTGTGGGGTGGCGCTGGCATGCCTCGCGGCAATTTGATTTGAGTCGCTTGCATGAGTGGCTGAAAAGCCTCGATTGGCGGCGCGCCAAGCTGGTTGTCAGGGCTTCAGAGGGCTGGTTTTCGAGTAATTCTGTGGATAACTCGCTGCAATTCTGGAAACCCAGCGAGTGGCGCCAGGATTCACGCCTGGAACTGATCTTTGATCAGCCGCAAGACCTGGATGTGCTCCGCGCCGGGCTGGAAAGTTGCCTGATAAAGGCAAAGGGCTGAGCCAAGAAGGGCCTGAAAGCCAGTGTTTACGGGGATTTTGTGCTGGTAAAATTGTCTTACAATTTAAACTGTGTGCAGCCGATATATCGCCTAAAAATCTGCGCGAGGCGTCTAAATCAAGGGTTTCAGTGGAGTTATCCACAGGCGCTCTCAGCTCGCGTCTTTCTGGACAACCAGAAGATCGCGAGGCAGCGCAGACAGATGCGGGCGTTATGGAGGCGGCTCAGTGGCGGGTCTTGCTGTGTTCCTGGCGCCATTGGCTGAGTTCAATCACCTGAGCGCTGTGCACGACCGCTGGCTCAGGTTCTTCCTCGGCCCTGACCGGGTAGGGCGGCAGGTCAATTTTGGCGCTGTGGGCGCCGAACTGAGTGATGGTGCCGGTATGGCGCTGATCGCCAGTGACCGTAAATTCGAAGTTATACACACGGGCCAAGCGCTTTTGCCCATTGGCATCAGCGATAAAGCCAATTTTTTTCAGCGCCACGTTGTCATCGAGCAACTCAATATCGAGTTTTCGACAATGCTGTTTGACCCGTTCGAGCGCACGCTCACGCAGGCCGTGGTTGTGCCACAGCCAGGCAGCGCCCGTTGCCAGCAGCATCAGCACAAACATATTTCCCAGGGTCAGCATTCAATGCGCTCCAACAGATTGGGTTCAGCTTAACTGTGTCTTCAGCCTGTCGTACAGGTCATGTTTAGTCGCATACTGCGTGGCTTGAATCCACTAGCAGTCTGGAATCCGGCATGAAACGTACACCTCACTTACTCGCCATCCAATCCCACGTGGTTTTCGGCCATGCCGGCAACAGCGCAGCTGTGTTTCCTATGCAGCGTGTTGGCGTGAATGTCTGGCCTCTGAACACGGTGCAGTTCTCTAACCACACTCAGTATGGTCAGTGGGCGGGCGAAGTGTTGGCCCCAGAACAAATTCCTGCACTGGTTGATGGCATTGCCGCGATTGGCGAGCTGGGCAACTGCGATGCCGTCCTGTCGGGCTACTTGGGCAGCGCAGCACAAGGGCGGGCGATTCTGCGCGGTGTGGCCCGCATCAAGGCCACCAACCCGCATGCGCTGTATCTGTGTGACCCGGTGATGGGGCACCCGGAGAAGGGCTGCATCGTGCCGCAGGAGGTAAGTGATTTTCTGCTCGACGAAGCGGCCGCCGTCGCTGACTTCTTGTGCCCTAATCAGTTGGAGCTGGACAGCTTTTGTGGTCGTGCGCCGCAATCACTCTTCGATTGCCTGGCGATGGCGCGCAGCCTGTTGGCGCGTGGGCCAAAAGCGGTGCTGGTGAAGCATTTGTCGTATCCCGGCAAGCCTGCAGAAAGCTTTGAGATGCTGCTGGTGACTGCCGAGGGCAGTTGGCACCTGCGCCGCCCGCTGCTGGCCTTTCCGCGTCAGCCAGTGGGCGTGGGCGATCTGACGTCCGGGTTATTCCTGGCGCGCGTGCTGTTGGGTGACAGCTTGGTGGCGGCCTTTGAATTCGCGGCGGCAGCGGTGCATGAAGTGCTGCTCGAAACCCAGGCCTGCAGCAGCTATGAGTTGCAACTGGTGCGCGCGCAAGACCGCATTGCCCACCCGCGTGTGCGGTTTGAGGCGGTGCCGATCAGTTTGTAGGCTGCCACTTTCGCCAATGCCGTGCAGGAGCGAGCTTGTCTCGCGATCTTTTTAATCGTTTAAAAGATCGCGAGGCAAGCTCGCTCCTACAGAGGTTGGGTGGTGTGGCTTACAGCGTTTCGTCTTTCAATTCGCGATAGCGTTGTTCCAGTTCCTGACGGATCTGGCGACGTTGCTTGCCCTGGATAAAGCGGCGTTTATCTTCGCTGTTCAATGGCTGCAAAGGCGGTACTGCCGCCGGTTTGCGGTCGTCATCAACCGCCACCATGGTGAAGAAGCAGCTGTTGGTGTGGCGCACTGAACGTTCACGAATATTTTCGGTGACCACTTTGATCCCGACTTCCATCGAGGTGTTGCCGGTGTAGTTGACCGACGCCAGGAAGGTCACTAGTTCGCCGACATGAATCGGCTCACGGAAAATAACCTGGTCCACCGACAAGGTGACCACATAACGTCCTGCGTAGCGGCTCGCGCAGGCGTAAGCGACCTCGTCGAGGTACTTGAGCAGGGTTCCGCCGTGAACATTGCCAGAGAAGTTGGCCATGTCCGGGGTCATCAAGACCGTCATCGACAATTGGGAGTTTCCGGGTTCCATAGCAGCAGGCTCGCGGTTGTGTTGCAGCAGTGAAGTGGGCATCTCTGCGGACGCTTTGTGATTTTTTGAAACAGTTAATAACGGGACGCTGTCGCTTTGGCTGTCGTCACGCTCTGTTGTATCTGTTTCCATATATTGCACCGCCTTTCAGCCAGAAGTCGCGCTGTTAGCGTGCAAATGTCCTTCGTTCGGACAATTCCTACACTTAAAACAATCGAGATGCGCAGCGTGTCAAGCTGGGCCTGTCGTTTTGTTGCCGGGCAAAAATTATAAAGGAGCGTCACGCCATGCATGCCATCAGCTTTATCCAGGATTTGGCAGTCATCATGCTGGTCGCAGGCGTGGTGACTATTCTGTTCCACCGGTTCAAGCAGCCGGTGGTGCTGGGTTACATCGTGGCAGGTTTTATTATCGGCCCGCACACCCCGCCTTTTGGCCTGATTCACGATGAAGAAACCATCAAGACCCTGGCCGAACTCGGGGTGATCTTTTTGATGTTTTGCCTGGGGCTGGAATTTAGCCTGCGCAAACTGTTCAAGGTCGGGGCTACCGCGTTTATCGCAGCGTTTATGGAAATTACGCTGATGATCTGGATCGGCTACGAAATTGGCCGCTGGTTCGACTGGAACACCATGGACTCGCTGTTCCTGGGCGCGATCCTGGCGATTTCTTCGACCACCATCATCGTGAAAGCGCTTAACGACCTGAAGATGAAAAACGAGCGCTTTGCGCAGCTGATTTTTGGCGTGCTGATCGTGGAAGACATCTTGGGCATCGGGATCATTGCCTTGCTCTCGAGCATCGCCGTGAGCGGCAGTGTGAGTCCGGAAGAAGTCTTTTCGACGGTCGGCAAATTGTCGCTGTTCATGATCGTCGCACTGGTCATCGGCATCTTGCTGGTGCCGCGCGTGCTGGCCTATGTGGCCCGCTTTGAAAGCAACGAAATGCTCCTGATCACCGTGCTGGGCCTGTGTTTTGGCTTCTGCCTGCTAGTGGTCCGGCTGGAATACAGCATGGTGCTGGGTGCCTTCCTGATCGGCGCGATCATGGCTGAATCCCGTCAGTTGCTGAAAATCGAACGCTTGATCGAGCCAGTACGTGACCTGTTCAGCGCGATCTTTTTTGTCGCCATCGGGCTGATGCTCGACCCGGCCATTTTGATGGAGTACGCCCTGCCGATCGTGGTGATCACCGTCGCGGTGGTACTGGGCAAGATGCTTTCGTGCGGGCTGGGCGCCTTTATCGCCGGTAATGACGGACGCACCTCACTGCGTGTCGGGATGGGCCTTTCACAGATTGGCGAATTCTCTTTCATCATTGCGGCGCTGGGCATGACCTTGCAGGTCACCAGCAGCTTCCTGTACCCCGTAGCGGTCGCGGTATCGGTACTGACTACCTTGATGACGCCTTACCTGATTCGCGCCGCAGACCCGCTCTCGCTCAAGCTGTCGCACGTGGTGCCGGGGCGTGTGTCACGGGTGTTTGGGTTGTATGGGGAATGGCTGCGCAGCATTCAGCCGCAAGGCGAGGGGGCTTTGCTCGCGGCGATGATCCGCAAGATCTTGCTGCAGGTGGGCGTCAATTTGGCCCTGGTGATCGCTATTTTCTTTGCCGGCGGCTTTTTCGCCCCGCGAATCGCGCGTTACCTACAGGGCTGGATCCTGGAGCCGAGCTGGCAAAAAGGCATGATCTGGGGCCTTGCCTTGCTCCTGTCGCTGCCGTTTTTGATTGCGGCGTATCGTAAGCTCAAAGCGTTGTCGATGTTGCTGGCCGAGATGGGCGTTAAACCGGAAATGGCCGGGCGGCACACACAGCGTGTGCGTCGGGTGATCGCTGAAGTGATCCCGATTCTGTCGTTGCTGGTGATTTTTCTGCTGCTGTCAGCCTTGTCGGCGAGTATCTTGCCGACTAACGAACTGCTGATCGTGATTGCCGTGGTGGCAGCGGGCGTTGCGGCGGTGTTGTGGCGCTGGTTTGTGCGTATTCACACGCGTATGCAGGTGGCACTGCTGGAGACGCTGGATAACCACAAAGAAGGCAGCCACTGAAAACTGTGTAGGAACGAGCTAGTCTCGCAATCTTTTGATCATTTAAAAGATCGCGAGGCAAGCTCGCTCCTACAGGGCGTTTATCAGCTTTCCAGCCAGACGTCGCGGGCCCAGTGCCAAACCGACTCCCAGGTTTCTTCGGTGACCAGCTCTTCTTCAGCGGACCACAGCACCACGGTGCCGTCTTCTTCGACGCAGTAGAAGTCGTCACCGTCCTGGCAGATGGGGATCAGGCTGCGATCAACGCCGGCATCCCAGGCGTTCGCTGCCACATCCGGCAGGTAGGTGTGGGACTGAGGGTCGGTCACGGTGACCGGCTCCAGGCTGCCATAGACTACATCGCTGACGGTTAGCAAAAACTCCCGGAAGACAAAAGGAATATCGATGAACAATTGTTCTTCGATTTCGACCAGCAGGTCCTCGTCAGGCAGTTCCAGAGGAACTGGTACCGGTTCGTTGGCTTCACGTAATTGTTCGATAATTTCTTCCACGACCTCAATCCTCATGCTCTGTATGGCGCGGTTTATATGACGGGCTTTATACAGTAGCTCGTTATAAGTGCAATCGTGAAATGCAAAGCCCCGGACAAGTCCGGGGCTTTGGTTACAGCATGTAATGCCTGAGGGATCAGCCGTTCTGGCGGATACCGGCAACCAGCCAAGGCTGGTTCTCGCCTTGTGGGCGTTCCATGTTCCAGCTTTCGCTGAACGCTTCGCCTTGGTCGAAACGCGAGTTTTTCGAGATGCCGCTGAAGGTCAGGGTGGCAATCGTCTTGTCGGCGCGATCATCCACACCTTCAAGTTGAACTTGCAGATCGTCGATGTAGGTCGACTGGAAGCCGTCACCCAGCTCAGCACGCTCGCGCTTGAGGAACTCAAGCATTTGCGGGGTCACGAACTCGGCGATTTTGTCCATTTCGTTGGCATCCCAGTGCTGTTGCAGGGATTGGAAATGGTTACGCGCAGCTTCCAGGAAGCTCTGTTCGTTGAACCAGGCCGGTGCGTTGATCACCGGACGGGCTGCGGCAGGAGCAGCCGAACCGCCGAAGATCGAGTTCAAGGCTGGCTTTTGCTCGAACACTTCGCGTTGCATCGGCGCATGGCCAGCAGGGGCCATGTCAGCTTGTTGCTTGCGTCGACGCGCGGCAATGAAGCGGAAGATCACAAAGGCGATGACCGCCATGATCAGGATGTCGAAGAACTGCATGCCCTGGAAGCCGCCACCCATGAACATGGAGGCCAGCAGGCCGCCAGCCGCGAGGCCAGCCAGAGGGCCGAGCCAGCGCGAAGCACCGCCGGCTTTGGC
>NZ_WIVR01000199.1:0-384 GCF_009600525.1 Pseudomonas sp. FSL R10-1350 | reverse complement strand
GTCATAGCCCGAGCGGGTGCAGCTGTTGAAGAGATGAACAAAGCTGGGCACGCCTCGTCGCTTATCATCGAGAAGGCCACGCGGATCGCGGTTGAGAAGGCGGTTCAGGCCGCGCTAGCGGACGTCCAGCAGCAAACCCAGTCCACTCTGGGGGATTCTGTAAATCCCGCTGTGAAGGCGCTACAGGGCGTTACAGCGCGTGCTGAGAAGGCGGAAGAAAGCCTGTACCAAGCAGCAAGCTCGATCAGTTGGAAGTGGGCCGCTATTTGGGCTGCGACCAGTTGCGTGCTGCTGGCTTCCATCGTGGGGTTGTCCATGCTTCTGGTACCCAGCCCCAACGAAATCGGGGATCTGCGGGCCAATGCCGCCGCCCTAGAGGCCAAA
>NZ_WIVR01000198.1:0-388 GCF_009600525.1 Pseudomonas sp. FSL R10-1350 | reverse complement strand
TGAAGATGTGGCTGAACTGGCCCGTTACTTAGGCCCACGCACGCCTGATCAACGGGTGATTGCCATGCCGGGGACTGGCACCAATGTGCCGATCTGGTTGCTGGGCTCAAGTCTGTTTAGCGCACAATTGGCCGGTGAGCGCGGTTTGCCGTACGCCTTCGCGTCACATTTCGCACCGCGTTTAATGCATGAAGCGATTCGTGTGTACCGCAATCACTTCAAGCCTTCAGCCGTTCTCGACAAACCCTACGTGATGCTCGGGGTGCCCTTGGTCGCTGCCGATACGGATGAGCACGCCGAGTACCTGGCAACCTCCGTGTACCAGCGAATTCTGGCGCTGATGCGCGGCCAAAGTCTGGTTCAGCGTGCGCCTGTGAAGACCATGGAT
>NZ_WIVR01000197.1:0-395 GCF_009600525.1 Pseudomonas sp. FSL R10-1350 | reverse complement strand
CTATTACATTCCTGAAGGTGGGGATGGATGTGAAGGCTGGGCGTGAAGTTAAAAAGGGTGAGCTGTATAGTCTACTGGGTAATGGAGTTGGGGTTGTTGGAACATTTGTTGTTTTGTCCGGTGCGGGGGCTTTTTTTGTTGGGTCTTTAGCTGTAGCTGCTATTGCGACAGGTTTGTTGTCAATTTACCACTCAGATATTTTCGGGAATGTGATGGCTGCTGCTGACGATTTCTTTAGAAATAATAGAGGTGATAGTTATCTTGATTATATGTGCGCGCCAGATATGCGCATCGTAGATCGGAACACGCTAAGAACGGCTTATGCCAATAAGATTTTTTCTTGTGATTGGGTGGCGACGACGGGTGAGTTGTTGCCTTCTTCGGTGGTTGTGAGC
>NZ_WIVR01000196.1:0-398 GCF_009600525.1 Pseudomonas sp. FSL R10-1350 | reverse complement strand
GGTAAAAAAGGTAAAACATCTTTTTTGTGATTATTTGAAACTAATCCAACAGCAATTCTGTCAATATTTTGTTAGTAGTCTTTCTTTTTCCAAAACATACCTTACATCTTCCTTCTCTATGCCATTTAATTAAACTAATTAAGAACTACTAATATCCCTTGAGAATGCGGAACTGTCCGTTTTCACCCCAAGCTTCTGCCTTGTTGTCTACCTCAGCGCAAAGCCGCTTCTGAGGTCCGCACAGGGTCAACACAACTTTGCCGCCTCTGGCTTCTAGGTTCTCTGCATTGGCCCGCAAGTCAGCAATTTCGCTGGGAGACGGCACCAGTAGCATCGACAAACCCACTATCGTCAGTAGCAGTAAGCACCCAGTAAGCGCCCAGAGGCCCGTCCACTTC
>NZ_WIVR01000195.1:0-402 GCF_009600525.1 Pseudomonas sp. FSL R10-1350 | reverse complement strand
CGCATAAAGATTCGCTCATCGAAAGGACTCACGGCTAGGGGCACGAACAGCTCATGCCGGAGGAGCTAACAGCCTTTAACGCGCCCTAACCTTTCCCTAAAGCGTCGATTGAGTCACGTTTTTAACAGAATAAATGAGGGCTTCCGCTTTTGGCACGTTTCTGCCTTTGCCCAACGTCCGCTGTGGGTCGTTTTCTGTCTGACGCGACTGGCTGCTATTGGCCGTAGTGAGCCATTCGCCTCCAGGTCAAGATCAGCCCAGTGAAAGCAACTTCAGGCCATCTGGACGCAACTCGCCCTTTGGCGAGACGTGCCGGTACAACGTCTGTCGAGTGACGCCGAGTTCCTCACACAGATCGCCAACCACGGTTTCCGGCTGCCCCATCGCCGCCATGGCCAATCG
>NZ_WIVR01000194.1:0-403 GCF_009600525.1 Pseudomonas sp. FSL R10-1350 | reverse complement strand
GCCCCGGCCATGACCGGGCCGCATCTGGCGCACTTGCTCAGCCACCACTGGCCGGGCAATGTGCGCGAACTGGCGAACACCGCCGAGCGGCACGTGCTGGGGCTGGGCGAGCCGCAGTTCGACGACATTGACGCAGGCCAATCGCTGGTCGCGCAGCAAGAAGCCTTTGAAGCGCAATGCTTGCGGGCAGCGTTGACGCGCCATAAAGGCGATATCAAGGCCGTGCTCAACGAACTGCAACTGCCCCGCCGCACCCTGAATGAAAAGATGCAGCGCCATGGCTTGGTGCGCGAAGCGTTTTTGAATGCTGAATAAAACAATTCATTTGTAGGAGCGAGCTTGCCTCGCGATCTTTTGATCTAGATCTTGCTTTTGATCTTGATCTAAAAGGCCCCATTAAACC
>NZ_WIVR01000193.1:0-421 GCF_009600525.1 Pseudomonas sp. FSL R10-1350 | reverse complement strand
ACCTGCGGCTGGATCACCTCCTTAATCGACGACATCAGCTGCTCCATAAGTTCCCACACGAATTGCTTGATTCATTGAAGAAGACGATAGAAGCAGCTTTAAGCTACAAGCTGATAGCTCACGCTAACAGTTGCAAGCTCGAAATTGGGTCTGTAGCTCAGTTGGTTAGAGCGCACCCCTGATAAGGGTGAGGTCGGCAGTTCGAATCTGCCCAGACCCACCAATTTTGTGTGGAAAGTACCTGTAGAAATATGGGGCCATAGCTCAGCTGGGAGAGCGCCTGCCTTGCACGCAGGAGGTCAACGGTTCGATCCCGTTTGGCTCCACCATAAACTGCTTCTGCATCGTAAAGCTTAGAAATGAGCATTCCATCAAACGATGGTGAATGTTGATTTCTGATCTTTTGATTAGATCGTTCTTT
>NZ_WIVR01000192.1:0-435 GCF_009600525.1 Pseudomonas sp. FSL R10-1350 | reverse complement strand
CCAACACAAGGGCAGGTCGGCTAATTCGAGCTGTTTGGCGCGGGCTTCCTGCAGGTAGTTTTCGCCAAAGTCGCGAATGCCCGCGGCATGGGCTTCACGCAGCGCGCCAGCAGGTTTGGTCTTGCTGACAGCGAGTAGATGAATGCTTGTTACATCACGTTGCACAGCCAGTGCGGCTGCACGGATGCGCGCCTCAACCCGGGCAATGTTGCCTGCTATCGTGGACATTCGTGTAAGCCCGCTGTTGTGAAAGTCAGCGGCATTCTACTGGAATTGGGAGGGGGGATGGATATCGCTGACCTGGTTGGCATGCAGCCGCTGGAAGCGGCTGCATGATTTGCCTGCGCTTAGCGTTGCACAACCTGCAGCGCGCCTTTCTCTTTAGGCAGCACACGCTTGGCAACCACATAGTGGTTCTGCCAGTAAGGCTTTTGC
>NZ_WIVR01000191.1:0-436 GCF_009600525.1 Pseudomonas sp. FSL R10-1350 | reverse complement strand
ATGCCTGGGCGACGGTTCAGCGTGCCGAGCTGGGTCTTGCCGACCCGAAAGACCCGTCTCGTAGGCGGGCCCTTGTAACGCCCCGCGACCTGCCGCCAGAGCGCCAGCAGGTCGCACAGCAGATCACGGACGGGCTGCTGGCCCTCGCCGCCCAGGGCGAGGTGCGCAGCCGTGCTGACGTGCTCGAAAAGTTGACAGGTGCAGGCTTCCAGGTGGCCCGCGAAACCAAGTCATCCATCAGCATCGCCGACCCGGACGGCGGCAAGAACATACGCCTCAAGGGGGCCCTCTATGAGCGGGATTTCAGACTTGGCCCGGAGCTTCGAGGAGAAATCGAAGCAGCAAGCCATCGCTATCGAGACGGGCGTGACGAACGCCTACAAACAGCACGAACAGACCTTGCTCGCGGCATTGAGATCAAGCGAACAGAGCTTGA
>NZ_WIVR01000190.1:0-439 GCF_009600525.1 Pseudomonas sp. FSL R10-1350 | reverse complement strand
GTGTTATCGGCTGTGGTCCGAAGACCAACACGCACAGTTGGCGGCCTATGGCAGCGCTGAAATTCTTCAGGCCGACCTGGCCGGGTTGGCCCTGCAACTGGCGCGTTGGGGCGTCACCCCTGAGCAACTGATGTGGCTCGATGTTCCGCCTGCCGCGAGTTATGCACAGGCCCGGCAACTGCTGGAGCGCTTGGGCGCCCTGCATGGGCCAAAACTGACGGCCCACGGCGAAGCGATGGCCGAACTGCCGGCGCACCCGCGTATCGCGCATTTGTTGCTGCGCGGGCACGATCTGGGGTTGGCGTCGATGGCCTGTGACGTGGCCGCGTTATTGGGTGAACGCGATATTTTGCGCGGTGCCGGGGCCGATGTGCACAGCCGTCTAGCCTTGTTGTCCGGTGAAAACCGGGCGGCGCGGGGCGGGCAGGGCGGCGTGCAG
>NZ_WIVR01000018.1:0-82001 GCF_009600525.1 Pseudomonas sp. FSL R10-1350 | reverse complement strand
CTGCGCACGTCCGGCGCTTCGCCCGCGTGCCAGCCCCCCGTCCCGGCAGAGGCCACCTCGATGCGCTTAGCCAAACCGGCATCACGCAGCTTTTGGCGCAACACGCCTTCTGCGGTGGGTGAGCGGCAAATATTGCCCAGGCACACAAACAGGACGCGCATTAACCCTCCAGCAAACGCCGAACGCGCTCAAGGTCTTCAGGGGTATCAACACCGGCTGGCGGCGCCTCAAGCACATCACCGACGTGGATTCGCACGCCGTGCCACAGGGCACGCAACTGCTCAAGACGCTCGGTATTCTCGAGCCAGCATGGGCCCCAGTTAACGAAGTCCTGAAGGAAACCGGCACGGTAGGCGTAAATGCCAATGTGGCGACGGTACGGCACACCGGCAGGCAATGCGTTGGGCTGTTGGGCGAATTCATCCCGTGCCCACGGCAAGGTGGCACGGCTGAACGTCAGGGCCAGGCCATTGATATCGCTGACCACCTTGACCACGTTTGGGTTGAACAGTTGCTCAACGTCTGCAATCGGCTCAGCCAGGGTCGAGATGCCCGCCTCGGCGTGGGCGGCCAGGTTCGCGGCCACTTGATCAATCAATGCGGGCGGGATCAACGGTTCGTCACCCTGGACGTTGACCACGATGGCATCGCTGGCCAGGCCCAACTGTGCGGCGACTTCGGCCAGGCGGTCAGTGCCGGACTCGTGGTCTGCGCGGGTCAAGACCACCTCGGCGCCAAACGCCTGGCAGGCCTCAACAATGCGCGCATCGTCGGTGGCGACTACCACACGCTGGGCACTGCTTTTACGGGCTTGCTCCCAGACGTGCTGGACCATCGGCTTGCCCGCGATCATTTGCAGCGGCTTGCCTGGCAAACGCGTCGAGGCAAACCGCGACGGAATTACCACGGTAAAGGTCGGGGTCATTTATCCAGGCGCTCGTCGGTGCTCAAGGTGCGGGCTTCGGTTTCCAGCATGACCGGAATGCCATCGCGGATCGGGTAGGCAAGGCCTGCGCCCTTGCTGATCAGCTCGGTTTTGTCGGCGCTGAGTTTGAGCGGGCCTTTGCACACTGGGCAAGCGAGGATATCGAGCAGTTTGGTGTCCATAGGAATTCCCGAAAAGTAAAAATGAGTTAGGGCAAAAGACGCTTTAGCTGTTGGTCAAACCAAAGGACAAAGGCCTCTGATGGAACCGCGTCGACCGCCAGATACCACCAGTCGAGTGACGCAAAGTCGCGGCATTTCACGGCGTCCTTTTCTGTCATGACCACGGGCAGCGGCGGCGTAAAATTCAAGACCTCGGCACTGTACGGCGCATGGTCAGCGAAAGCATGGGTGATTGGCCGCCAGTGTAGCGCTTCAAGGGTGGTGAAGAAACGCTGCGGGTTACCGATCCCGGCCACCGCATGCAGCGCTTGGCCAGCCGGGAAAAAGTCCAGCGCCTGACGCTCGCCGCTGCGCAGATTGATCAACGCCGTGGGCTGCAATTTAAAGGCAAAACCCGCCTGCGGATCGTGCTCGGCGCCGTTATACAGCACCGCGTCTACGCTCTTTAAGCGCTCGGCGGGTTCGCGCAATGGCCCGGCGGGCAGGCAATGGCCGTTGCCCAGGCCTCTGGCATTGTCGATCAGCACCAACTCCAGATCACGGGCCAGCCGGTAATGCTGCAAGCCGTCATCCGAGAGGATCAGATCCAGCGGTTCGCTGTCGAGCAAGGCTTTAACTGCACGGCTGCGGTCGGGGTCGATCATCAGTGGCACGCCGGTGCGCTGCACGATCAATAGCGGCTCATCACCGGCCTGCGCCGCAGGTTGCTCCGCGGTCACACGCCAAGGCAGCTGTGGCGGCTTGGCGCCATAGCCACGGCTGACCACGCCCACCCGCAGACCATTGCGCTGGCAATGCTCGATCAACCACAGGATCAACGGCGTTTTGCCGGTGCCGCCCACGGTGATATTGCCAACCACCACCAGCGGCACCGGGGCGCGATAGATCTCGCCCTCGCCCGCCACAAAACGCGCGCGCTTGCGCTCAACCACACGGCGATACAGGCATTCCAGCGGGCTCAGCAATTTGAGCAGCGGGTGCCCGGTGTACCAGGCACGCAACAAGCGATCAGACAAGGCCATCAGGGGGTCGCCTGCGACTCAACGGTGGTCATGCGCAAATGGCTGAAGCCGAGCTTGCCGGCGGCATCCATTGCCGTGATCACGAACTGGTGCTGGGCCTTGCCGTCAGCACTGATCGACACCGGCAGGCTGGTGTCGCCGCCCGAGGCCGTACGCAGTGCGTCCATCAGGCTTGCCAGATCGTTTTTCGGCAGCAACTGGTTGTTGACCGAAAACACCCCGTCGGCGCTGATGGCGATGTCCAGCAGCTTGGTGTTCTGATCTTCGGTGGGCGCGCCGCTGACCGACTCGGGCAAGTCGACGCGCAGTTGGGTCTCGCGGGTGAACGTGGTGGTGACCACAAAAAACAGCAGCAGGATAAACACCACGTCGATCAGCGACGCGAGGTTGATGTCGACCGTTTCCCGTGGCTTGCGGCGAAATTTCACGCTTTGCTCCCGACCATGTCGACTTCGCGGTCGCCCTGCACCACTTCAACCAGCTTGATCGCTTCCTGCTCCATGCCGACCACCAGCTCGTCGACCCGGCGCTGCAGGAACCGGTGAAAGAACACCGAAGGAATCCCCACCATCAGGCCCGCCGCAGTGGTGATCAAGGCCTTGGAAATCCCGCCCGCGAGCACCGCCGCGTTGGTGGTCATGCCGGTACCCATAAAAGCGCTGAAAATATCGATCATGCCCAACACCGTGCCCAACAGGCCCAGTAAGGGCGCCATCGCAGCAATCGTGCCCAAGGCGTTGAGGTAGCGTTCCAGCTCGTGGATAACCCGGGCAGCGGCTTCTTCAATGCACTCTTTCATGATCTCGCGACCATGCTTGGAGTTGGCCAGGCCAGCCGCCAAAATTTCACCGAGCGGGGAGTCAGCGCGCAGTTGCTTGAGTTTTTCTTTGTCCAGCTGTTTGTCCTTGATCCAGACCCACACCTGCCCAAGCAAGTGCGGCGGGGTCACGCGGCTGGCGCGCAGGGTCCACAGGCGCTCGACAATAATGCCCAGCGCGGCAACAGAACTCAGAATGATCGGCAGCATCATCCAGCCGCCGGATTTGACCAGTTCCCACACAGTGACAATCCCCTCGAAAAAGTGCGCCACTTTACCACAAGGTCGACGTTAATCCCGCCAGAACCGCCGCTGCTCGCGCAGGCTTTCAGCCACCCCGAAGGTGCCCAGCCGAAAGCGTACGGCACCGTGTTCGGCGCTGTCCCAGATCCCCATGCCCAGCGACTTGTAGCGCGCCATCACCTGCGGGTGCGGATGCCCAAAGGTATTGCCATGCCCTCTGGAGATCAACACCGCCGAAGGTGACAGGTTTTTTAGAAAGACCATCGAGAACGAGGTGCGGCTACCGTGGTGCGGCGCCTGCAACCAGTGCGTGGGCACCGCCAGAGGGCTGTTGAGAAAAGCTCGCTCGGCGTCGATATTGATATCACCGGTCAACAGCAACCGTTCGTCGCTGGCTTCGATCTGCAACACGCACGAACGCTGATTAACGTCGGTCGCGCCGTCCCATTGCCACAATGCAAACTTCACCCCGTCCCATTCCCAGCGCTCACCGCTGTTACAAGGCTGGGCCTGAAGCTGTTCGGCCAATAGCGGCACATCACCGCTGACCACACGCTTCACCTTCATGGCCCGCTGTACCGCCAACGCACCGCCCGCATGATCTGAATCGGCGTGGCTGATCAGCATCATGTCCAGCGTACCGATGCCCATCGCTTGCAGTGCCGGGACCACCACGCGCTCGCCCTGGTCAAGGTTGCGCACTTTTGGCCCAGCGTCATATAGCAGCGTGTGATGTCGGGTTCGCACGATGATTGCCAGGCCTTGACCGACATCCAGTTGCAACACCTCTGCCTGGCCCGGCGGGACAAACGTTCGCGGGGCAAACACCGCCAGCAGCACCAGCGGCCAGCCCAGTGGCCTCAGCACCATCCCGGCAGGCAGCAACAGCAGCAAGGCACCGAGCGCCGCCAGCAGCCAGACACTGATCGGCACGCTGGCAGGCAACCAGGGCGACAGCGTCCCGACCAGCCCTGTCAGCCCCCAAATCAGGCCATTGAGCAAGCCGCCCGCCACCCACAGCAACCCTTCACCGACCCAGGGCACCGGCAGCAACACAGTGCCCAGCAACGCCGCAGGCAACACCAACAGGCTAATCCACGGCACCGCCACCAGATTGGCCAGCGGGCCAGACAGGCTGATGGGCAACCCGAGAATCCACAGCATCGGGAACAAACCAATCGCGATCAAGCCTTGCGGGCGCAGCCATGCCGCTCGCCAGCTCCACGGGCCCAAGCGTGAACTAAAGGTAAAAATCAGCACCGCAACGGCGGCGAACGAGAGCCAAAACCCCGCCATCAAGCTGGCCAGCGGTTCAATGATCAGCACCGCGTTGAGCGCCAGCAAAAAGGGCAGCCACACACCCAAGTGGCGAAACCGCAGGCGCCATATCAACACCAGCCCGAGCATGGCGCAGGCCCGCTGTACCGGCACCTCAAAACCGGCCAGCAAGCCGTAACCCAGCGCTCCGGCAAAAGCCAGGCCGCACGCCCAAGGCAACCACGGCAGCCGTCGTGGCCACAGACCGTAACGCGCCAACAAGGCCACCAGACCATAAATCAGCCCGGCAAACAGGCCAATGTGCTGCCCCGAGATCACCAGTAAATGCACCGTGCCGGTCGCTTGCAGCAGCTTCCAGTCATCAGCGCTTAACCCTGAACCGTCGCCCATCACCAAGGCTGCCAGCCATTGCGCCCGGCCATTAGCCTCGACTTGCAATAACTGCTGGCGCAAGCCGTCGCGCCAGGCATGCCGGGTGGGAGCCAATAACTGGCCATCTTTGATGGTGCCCGTGGCGCCAATACGCTGGGCCAACAGCCAGGCCTGATAATCGAAGCCACGGGGGTTAAGCAGCCCTTTGGGCCGTTTGAGAGTGACCGCCAGTCGCCAACGCTCACCGCTGTTGACCAGCGGCCCGCCGTACCAGTTCAAGCGCAAGGTAGAAGGCAATGTGGCGTGGCGCGAATAAGCATCACGCACTTCAAAACGCACCACCGCGTCGGACTGCTGAGGCAAACCGACCACCCGCCCCTCGACCCATAACGTGCGGCCATCCAGCGCAGGCGACAGCCGGTCATCAAGTGCCGACTGCCCTTGCACACAGGCCCAACTCAACCCAAGCAGAAAAAGCCCCGCTGGATAAACCCGCACCACCAACAGCAGCAGCCCCGCACCCAGCATCAACAGCACCCACTCAAGGGCGGGTATTGCCGGTAAAAAGCGCAGCACGATCAAGCCCGAAGCCAGCGCTAACAATCCCGAGTACATAATCTGATCCGCAGTAATTCCTGCCCTCGGATTAGCCGGGTTTTATCGTCGCATCCTAAAAAATTGTCACAAAGTCTGAAGAGTCGACCTGCAAAATGTGGGCATACTGCCTCCCTGTTCCAAGCGAGAAGCCCATGCCACGGCGTTCAATCAAACGTTTCATGCCAGATCCGGCGCGCATCAAGGAACACAAATCCTTACGGTTCTTGGGCTCACTGCTGCATGACCCCAACCTCTGGCACCTCAATCGTCACTCTGTCGCCCGGGCGATGGCGGTGGGTCTGTTTGCTGCTTTTATCCCCATGCCCTTTCAAATGCTCCTGGCCGCCTGCCTGGCGATCATGGTGCGCAGCAATATGCCGATTTCGGTCAGCCTGGTCTGGCTGACCAACCCGATCACCATGCCGCCGATTTTTTACTGCACCTATGTGCTGGGCGCATGGCTGATGGACGTTCCGGCCCGCAGCATGCCTGATGAACTCACGTGGGCGTGGATCAGCAGCCAGCTCTCGACCGTGTGGCAGCCGTTTTTATTGGGTTCGGTGGTGTGTGGAGTGGTACTGGGCGGGATGGGTTACTGCTTGACCATGGTGTATTGGCGCTGGTGGGTCAGCCGGCAGTGGAAGCGGCGCAAGCAACAGCGCAAGGCTTTGTAAAACGTGCCCTGCACCTTCGTGTAGGAGCGAGCTTGCCTCGCGATCTTTTGATCTTGAAAAGATCGCGAGACAAGCTCGCTCCTACAGGGGTGTGAAAGCTACTGGCGCATGCCGCGGCCGCTGACCAGCAGTTTGGCGCAGGCGAAGTACAACACCACGGTTGCAACGACCATAAAGGTCAGCGCCACACTGATTTTGATGTCCGATACGCCGAGAATCCCGTAGCGAAAGGCATTGACCATGTGTAGCACCGGGTTGGCCAAGGACACGCTCTGCCAGAACGGAGGCAACAGGGTAATTGAGTAGAACACCCCGCCCAGGTAGGTCAGCGGCGTCAGCACAAACGTCGGGATGATCGAGATATCGTCGAAGTTGCGCGCAAATACGGCGTTGATAAAGCCCAACAACGAGAAGATCGTCGCGGTCAGCACCACCACCACAATGGTCAGGAGCAGGTGATGCACCTGCAAGTGGGTGAAGAACAGTGACAGCAAGGTCACGATCAAGCCCACCATCAAGCCGCGCAAGATACCGCCCACGGTGAAGCCGATCAAAATGGTGTGGGGCGACACCGGCGACACCATCAGCTCTTCAATCGAGCGCTGGAACTTGGCACCAAAGAAGCTCGATACCACGTTGCCGTAGGAGTTGGTGATCACCGACATCATGATCAGGCCCGGCACGATGTACTCCATATAGGTGAAACCACCCATATCACCGATTTGCCGACCGATCAGGTTACCGAAGATCACAAAGTACAAGACCATGGTGATTGCTGGCGGCAGCAAGGTTTGCGGCCAGATGCGCATGAAACGGCGCACTTCACGGTAAATAATGGTGTTCAACGCAACCAGGTTGGGACGCAGTTCCGAACTCATACGGCCACCTTTGCCAGGTTTTTCTCGACCAGCGACACAAACAACTCCTCAAGGCGGTTGGTTTTATTGCGCAGGCTCACCACTTCGATGTTTTGCGCAGCCAGTTGGGTGAACAAACCGGTAATGCCCACGGCCTTGTCGACTTGCACTTCCAGGGTGCTGCCATCGAGCAACAGGCTCGGGTAGCCGATGAGGTGCGGGGTAGCCGCCAGCGGATGCTTCAGGTCGAGGACAAAGGTCTCAACGTGGAGTTGCCCGAGCAACTGGCGCATGCTGGTGTTTTCGACGATGGTGCCGTGGTCGATGATGCCGATGTTGCGGCACAACTGCTCAGCCTCTTCCAGGTAATGGGTGGTGAGGATGATGGTGGTGCCCTGCTCGTTCAGCTCGGTGAGGAAGGTCCACATCGAGCGGCGCAGTTCAATGTCCACACCGGCAGTCGGTTCGTCGAGGATCAACAGGCGCGGCTCGTGCACCAGCGCCCGGGCGATCATCAGTCGACGCTTCATACCGCCCGACAACGAACGCGAAGGGGTGTCGCGCTTGTCCCAAAGCCCCAACTGCGTCAGGTACTTTTCGGCACGTTCCTTGGCGATTTTGGCCGGGATACCGTAGTACCCCGCCTGAGTCACGACGATGTCGAAGGTCTTTTCAAACTGGTTGAAGTTGAACTCTTGCGGCACCACCCCGATGCTGCGCTTGAGCGCGGCGGGGTTGCGGTCCAGGTCATGGCCGAAGACATTCACCGTGCCGCTGGTTTTATTCACCAGCGTGGAAAGAATGCCGATGGTCGTGGATTTGCCGGCACCGTTAGGGCCCAGCAAGGCGAAAAAGTCACCTTCAGCAACGTCCAGATCGATACCACTCAGGGCCTGGAAACCGTTGCCGTAGGTTTTGGTTAGCTGCCGTATGGACAGAGCGGAACTCATATCGGATTACGCACCAAGATGGGAATAAGAGGGATGACTCAATAAGGGCGAACTGTCTGTAAGACAAGTCCGACAAAGCCAATGAACAGGTGCCATGGTGCTTGGCCTTGTCGCACAAGTACAGTCGCCCGTATTAATAGTGGCTATTAAGTCAACGCAGTCATCACCGCATTGCGATAGGCCGGGCGCAGTTTGAGGCGCTCATACCAGGCCTCCAGGTGCGGCATTGACGGGCGTTCGATGGGCATTTCAAACCAGGCGTAAATGAACGACCCCAGCGGGATGTCACCCATGCCGATTTCATCGCCCGAGAGGTAAGGCTTTTCGGCCAGCGCCTGGTCGGGAATAACCAACAGCTCGGCGCAGGTCTTGATCGAGGCGTTGATTTTCACCCAGTCCTGCTGCTCGGCCGGGGTGCGCAAAATCCCCCAGAACACATCGCGAAAAGCACCGGCAAACGACGAGGTGGTCCAGTCCATCCACTTGTCTGCCTGGGCGCGAACGCGGTTGTCGTCCTGATACCAGGACGTGTCCGAGCCGTATTCGGCGGACAGATAGCGCACGATCACGTTGGACTCCCACAACACAAACCCATCGTCTTCCAGCATCGGCACCCGGCCATTGGGGTTCAGCGCCCGGTACTCAGGGCTGTCGACCACACCAAACGCACCGCCCGCCTCTGCACGCTCATACTCAAGCGCCAACTCTTCGATACACCACAACACTTTTCTGACATTCGACGAATTCTTGCGACCCCACACTTTCAGCATGATGGAACTCCTGATTGATAGACGCCGGGGCAGTCTACGCCGTGAAGCTGAACTGTGCCTCCCGCACAAGGTCACTATTGGACGACCTTGCTCAAGAGTTGCGACTAAGCTCACAAGGGTGCGCCCCCCTGGCTCCATGGAGGATTGGATATGCTGTTGTTGTGGATAGTGGTTTTGATCGTAGGCGTTGCCTGGCTGGCCCACCGGCGCGTCTCCCCGCTGACGGCGATTGCCGTGGTAGCGATTTACCTGCTGATCATGGACTTCTTCAGCCATGCGCCGATCTGGGTGCTGGTGCTCTTGTGGGTGTTGCTGGCAGCGCCAGCGGCCTTGCTGCTACTGCCTGACCTGCGCCGCAAACGCTTTACGGCGCCGCTGTTCAGCTGGTTCCAGAAAGTCCTGCCGCCCATGTCGCAAACCGAGCGTGATGCCATCGACGCTGGCACCGTGTGGTGGGACGGCCAGTTGTTTAGCGGCCGCCCCGACTGGAACCAGTTGCTGGCCTACCCCAAAGCCCAACTGACCGAAGAAGAACAGGCGTTTATCGACGGCCCGACCGAAGAACTCTGTGCGATGGTCACCGACTGGCAGATCGGCCAGGCCATGGACTTGCCGCCAGAAGCCTGGGCGCACATTAAGGAGCACGGCTTTTTCGCCCTGATCATCCCAAAATCGTTCGGCGGCAAAGGCTTCTCGGCCTACGCCCACTCGCAAGTCGCCATGAAACTCGCCACCCGCAGCGGCGATCTGGCCTCGACGGTGATGGTGCCCAACTCCCTCGGCCCGGCCGAACTGTTGCTGCACTACGGCACCGAAGAACAGCAAAACCATTATCTGCCGCGCCTGGCGCGTGGCGATGACATCCCGTGTTTTGCCCTCACCGGCCCGCTGGCGGGCTCCGACGCCGGGGCGATGCCCGACACCGGGATTATTTGCAAAGGCCAATGGCAAGGTGAAGAAGTCATCGGCCTGCGCCTGAACTGGGAAAAACGCTACATCACCCTCGGCCCTGTAGCCACCCTGCTCGGCCTGGCGTTCAAGGCCCATGACCCGGAGCACTTGCTGGGCGACAAGGAAGATCTGGGCATCAGCCTGGCGTTGATCCCCACCGACACCCCCGGCGTTGAAATCGGTCGTCGGCATTTGCCGCTGGGCGCCGCGTTCATGAACGGCCCCAACTCAGGCAAGGATGTGTTTATCCCCCTGAGCTACCTGATTGGTGGCCAGGAAATGCTCGGCAAAGGCTGGATGATGCTGATGAATTGCCTGTCCGTCGGGCGTTCGATTTCGCTGCCGGCGGTCGGCACCGGCGCCGCCAAGTTCACCAGTTTGGTGACCGGGCAATACGCCCAGGTGCGCGAGCAGTTCAACGTGCCACTGGCGGCCTTTGAAGGCATTCAAGAAGCCTTGGCGCGTATCGGCGGCAATGCCTGGCTGATGGACAGCGCCCGCATGCTCACCGCCAACGCGGTGGACCTGGGTGAAAAACCATCGGTGCTGTCAGCGATTCTCAAGTACCACCTGACCGAGCGCGGCCGAGAGTGCATCAGCCATGCCATGGACGTGCACGGCGGCAAGGGCATCATCATGGGGCCCAATAACTATTTGGGCCGGAACTGGCAGGGTGCGCCGATTTTCATCACTGTTGAAGGGGCCAATATCCTGTCTCGCAACCTGATGATCTTTGGCCAGGGCGCCATTCGCTGCCATCCGTTTGTGCTCAAGGAAATGGCCCTGGCCGGGCGTGAAGACCGCGAGCAGGCCCTGATCGAGTTTGACGGCCTGCTGCTCAAGCACATCGGTTTTGCCGTCAGCAACGTCGCCAGCACCCTGGTGTTGAACCTGGGCCTGGGGCGCTTCGAGCACGCGCCCGGCAACACCCTGAGCCAAGGCTACTTCCGCGCCTTGAACCGTCAGGCAGCGGCTTTTGCGATGCTCGCTGACCTGAGCATGATGCTGCTGGGCGGCGAGCTTAAGCGCCGCGAGCGTTTGTCTGCGCGTCTGGGTGACGTGCTGAGCCATATGTACCTGGCCTCGGCAGCGCTCAAGCGTTATCACGACCTGGACTCCCCCGAGCACCTCAACCCGCTGTTCAAATGGGCCATGGAAGAAAGCCTCGGGCATTCGGAACGGGCGCTGGACGAGATCCTGAAAAACTTCCCGAGCCGACCGCTGGGCTTTCTGTTGCGCGGCGTGGTGTTCCCGTTTGGCCGTCGTCATACCGGGCCTTCTGATGCGCTGGATGCTGAAGTCGCGGCAGTGCTGGGCCGGGCCAAAGGCGATCCGACACTCGAAGCGGTGCTTGCCGGCTGCTACCGCCCGCAATCTGCCGATGACGCGGTGGGCGCGTTGCAACATGCCGCGGATTTGCTCAAAGCCGCTCATCCGCTGCACAAAAAGCTCCACGACGCGCTGAAAAGTGGCCAGTTCAAACCGGTACCGGGCGAGCCGTCCATCGATTCGGCGTTGAACGCGGGCATCCTGCAACCGACCGAAGCCGAAACCCTGCGCGCCGCTGAAGCCGCACGGCGCAAGGTGATTGATGTGGATGACTTCGCCAAAGAAGAACTCACCCACAGCGAAGGAAAGATTCGCTAGCAGGACAGCGGGCGCGCAGAGCTTTATACTCTCGCGCCCGTTTTGCTCTAGAGGACTCCACCATGGCCACTAATGACCTCAACCACAATCTCGCCCTGCTCGATATGCTGCGCAGCATCCTGGTTGCCGTCGGTGACGCCGAGCAAATCCCGGAAGAAAGCCATGCGCTGTTTATTGAACGCTTCGACGAGATGAAAGCCGGTCTGTTGACCGATTTTGATGAAAGCCAATACCTGGGCCAGGACATCCTCTGCCAGGTGATCGAACGCTACCCGCAAATCGCCCACGTGGTACCGCGTGACCTGTTGTGGTTCTTCGGCGGTTCCTGCTTCAACTTCCTCGCCGATGAAGAGCTGGACATGTATGAGGCGCTGGAAGAACGCCGCTTTGAAGCCGAAGAAAACGGCGAGCCGTTCGACTGGAATCAAGAAAAGCAGTTCATGGCGCTGCCGACCGACGCAGACAGCCCACAGCACTGATTGGCACACTGAATGCCCAAGACCCGCCCGGTTAACCGCGCGGGTCTTTTTTTGCCCCCAATGTCGGTTCTTGCGCCAGCCGCTCAACCAGAAAATCGATAAACACCCGCAGCTTGGGCGGCAGATAGCGCGTCGGGGTATGCAGCAGCCACACACCGCCGTGGTACGACGCAATAAAATTCCAGGCCGGCAGCACCTGCACAACCTCGCCCTGCTCCAGCGCCTGACGCGCCGTGAAGTAAGGCAAGCTGCCAATGCCGATGTGCTGCAACACCGCATCCAGCCGCACCCCCGTGTGGTTGGCCGCGTAACGCCCGGTGACCCCGACCGTCACGGTCTTGCTGCCTTGCTTGAACTTCCAGCGGGCATCCGCCGGGGTTTCGCCCAGGTAGATGCAACTGTGGTGGCGCAAATCCTCCGGCTGGCGGGGCGTGCCATGTTCCGCCAGGTAGGCTGGCGTAGCGCAGAGCAAATGCTCGATCAAAAACAACTGGCGGCCCACCAGGCCCGGTGGCGGCTGGTCGGTGATACGCATGCTCAAATCCACGTTGTCGTCGATCAGGTCGACATGGCGGTCCTCCAGAATCAATTGCACATCGACCTTGGGGTAACGCCGTAAAAACTCGGGCATGTGCGGATGCACCACATAGCGCCCCACCGCCTTGGGCACGCTGACGCGAATCAGCCCTTCAGCCTCCTGGCTGTAGCGACCACTGAGGTCCATGACCGATTGCGCTGCCCCCACCACCTCCTGGCAACGCTTGAACACCTCCTCGCCCACATCACTCAGGCGCAGCTTGCGGGTGGTGCGCTGCAGCAGGCGGATCGCCAGGGCCTTTTCCAGTCGGGCGACACTGCGGCTGATGGCAGACGGCGAGGTGTCCAACTGTCGCGCAGCCTCGGAAAAACTGCCGACCTCGACCACCCTCACGAAGACCACCATTTCAGCCAGTAATGACAGCGGTACATTTATGCTCACAGCGCACAGGTCCATTGAAAATTGGGGGGATTATCACACCCAAGGGGCGTCCCTATACTTTAAACCTAATTGTTTCAGGACTCGCCACATGACCTCACGCCTGTTTTATACCGACGACACCCTCACAGCCTTCGTCGACGTGCTCAGTTGCACCGCGCACGACGACGGCTTTGCCGTCATCCTCAAGGCCACGCCTTTTCATCCGCAGGGCGGCGGACAGCCTAGTGACACTGGCTGGATTGGCGCCAGTGAAGTGCTCAAGGTGTTCCAGGAGCAAGACCGGATTGTGCATATCGTCCAGCAGGCCGTGCCGCTGGGTACGGCGCAGGCCCGCGTGGATGAGGCCCGCCGTGAGTTAAACAGCCGACTGCATTCGATGGGGCATTTGATTGGCGTGTGCGGCGAACGCGCAGGCTGGAAGCCGATCAAGGCCCACCACTGGCCGGGGGAATGCCGGGTCAGTTTTATGCCGGGTGAGAACGCTCAGCCGATGCACGTCGAGCAGATTAAAGAACAGCTTGAACAGTGGATCAGCGCTGACCTGCCACGGGTGATTCAGGTCAACGCCGACCAGCGCTTTATCGGCTTTGGCGAACTGCCGAGCTACCCGTGCGGCGGCACCCATGTCAGCTCACTGAAGCAATTACTCGCCGCACCGACCTTGTCGATCAGTGAAAAGAAAGGCGTGCTTGCTGTTCGCTATCAATAACACTCTGTGGGAGCGGGCTTGCTCGCGATGATCGTTAACAATGACGCATATTTGCCTGGTAAATGAGGCACTCTGAAGGCCATCGCGAGCAAGCCCGCTCCCACTTGGGTCGTGTCGCTCATAAGAGCCATCACTCGATCTTCGCCCGCTGGCGCTGAACAAAGCGGTTCACGTAATCGTCCGCAGGCGTGTGCAGAATCTCTTGTGGCGTGCCCACCTGCACCAACTGCCCGTCCTTGAGAATGGCAATGCGATTGCCGATACGCAGCGCTTCGTCCAGATCATGAGTGATAAAGACGATGGTTTTTTGCAGCGTGCGTTGCAGTTCCAGCAGTTGGTCCTGCATCTCGGCGCGGATCAGCGGGTCGAGGGCACTGAAGGCTTCGTCCATCAAAATGATGTCGGTGTCGGTCGCCAAGGCACGGGCCAACCCCACGCGCTGGCGCATGCCACCCGAGAGCTGGTGGATAAACGCCTGCTCATAACCTTGCAAACCCACCACCGTGATCCAGTGCCGGGCGCGCTCGTTGCACTGCGCCGTGCTCTCCCCGCGAACCTTGAGGCCGTACGCCACGTTTTCCAGCACATTGCGGTGCGGCAACAGGCCAAAATTCTGGAACACCATGCTGATTTTTTGCCGCCGAAACTGGCGCAAAGTCGGCATGTCGTATTCAAGGATGTTGTCACCCTCCACCAGAATCTGCCCGCTGGTCGGGTCGATCAGGCGGTTGAAGTGACGCACCAGCGTCGACTTGCCCGACCCGGACAAGCCCATGATGACGAACACTTCGCCCGCTTGAATCGACAGCGACAAGTCGTTGATGCCCACCACGCTGCCGGTTTTGGCCAGCACGTCGGCTTTGCTCTGGCCCTCCTTGATCATGGCCAGGGCTTCTTTTTCGCGCTTGCCGAACACCTTGAAGACATTGCGCACTTCAATCTTGTTGATCACAGCCTCACTCATCTTTTGCCCCATGCCGTGGTCGGCCATAGGCCTGGGTTATGCGGTCGATGACCACAGCCAGAATCACAATGGCCAACCCGGCTTCCAGACCCTTGCCGACGTTGAGTGTCTGAATCCCCACCAGCACGTTTTCGCCCAAGCCACGGGCGCCAATCATTGACGCGATGACCACCATCGACAGCGCCATCATGGTGGTCTGGTTGATCCCGGCCATGATGCTCGGCATGGCCAACGGCAATTGCACCCCGAACAATTGTTGCCACGGGTTGGCCCCGAAGGCATTGATGGCTTCCATCACTTCGTGGTCAACCTGGCGCAAACCCAGATCGGTGAGACGGATCAACGGCGGCACCGCATAGATCACCGTGGCGAAAATGGCCGGGACCTTGCCCAGGCCAAACAGCATCAACACCGGGATCAAGTACACGAAGCTGGGCATGGTTTGCATGATGTCCAGCAGCGGCATCAGCAGCGTGCGCAAGCGGTTGCTGCGCGCCGCCAAAATACCCAATGGGATGCCCAACAGCACGGAGATCACCGTGGCCACCATCACCAGCGCCAGGGTTTGCATCAGCTTGTCCCACAGCCCCACCGCGCCGACCAGAAACAACAGCCCCACGATCAGCACGCTGCTGAACACTTTGCGCGTGGCGTGCCAGGCAATTACCCCGACGATCAGCAGCATCAGCCACCACGGGGTCAGGCGCAGCAGGTTTTCAAGGCTAACGATGGCCCACAGCAAGGTGTCGGAGATGTGTCGGAACACATCCCCGTAGTTGCTGACCAGCGCATCGACCCAGGTATTGACCCAGCCGGCGATGGAAAACGTCAGATTTTCAGGAAACATGCATGGCTCGTACTCAGTGAATTATTTGGCGTTAAGCGCCGCATCAACTTTTTGCGCCGCCTCAGCGGTCACCCAGCTGTGCCAGATCTGCGGCTGATCGCGTAAAAACGCTTCGGCAGCCTGGCGCGGTTCGGTGCGTTTTTCACTCATGTCAGCCAGGGTTTTGTTCAGCAAATCGATCGGGAAGTCGACCTTTTCATAGAACTCGACCAACTGCGGGTACTGGGTTTTGAACGGGGTTGATACACCAATCGCCAGTTTTGCCGGTAATGAGCGCGTGCCCTTCGGGTTAGGGTTATTGGCGTCAGACAGGGTTTTCCAGGCCTCGGCATCGAAGGCCGGTTCGTCCAGCTTGATCAGCTTGTAGCGACCGATCAACGGGGTCGGCGACCAGTAGTAGAACAGCACCGGTTTGCCGCGACGGATCAACGAAGCGACTTCAGCGTCCAGAGCTGCGCTGGAGCCTGTGCGGAAGTTTACGAAGTCTTTGTCCAGGCCATAAGCCTTGAGTTTTTGGCTGTTGACGATCTCGGAGGTCCAGCCCGTCGGGCTATTGAGGAAGCGTCCACGGCTTGGGTCTTCGGGGTCACGGAACACGTCTTTGTAGCGCTTCAAGTCGTCCACCGACTTCAAGTCCGGGGCCAACGGTTTGATGCCTTTTTCCGCGTCGCCTTTGATCACGTATTCAGGCACCCACCAGCCTTCACTGGCGTTTTTGACGATGTCACCCAGCCCCGAGACTTTGCCCTCGGCTTCAGCTTTGATCCACGCTGGGCTGCGTCCGGCCCACTCTTCGCCGATCACCTGAATGTCGTTTTTGGCCAGCGCCGCCTCAAGGCTTACCGTGCTGCCTGGCAAGGTATCAGTCGCCTCACCATAGCCCTTCTCGGTCAAAATACGCAGCACCTCGGTGATAAAGCTGCCGCTTTCCCAGGTGATGTCACCAAAGTGAATCGGGGTGTTTTTGCTGTCAGCCAGGACCGGCTGGCTCAACAATCCAAGTGCCAGCAGCGAGCCACCGAGCCATTTTTTAAGGTTGTTCATACGGATTCTCTTGTCATGGATAGGGGCAAAACTATCGGCCGCACTGACTTCAGCGTAGCCGTTGACGTCGCAGGGCGGTTAAAGCAAGACCTCATAACCTGCCGCGCTCGCTTCACGCTGGTAGCCAATAACGACCTGGTAGTCAGTTTCGCTGGCCGGTAATACTTCCTGTAAACCCAAGGTGGCACTTACCTGTGGCAACTGCTGCAAAGCAAGGTTCATTGCCTCGCGAATACGCTCAGCGCCCGCGCTGCCGGCACTGAGTGCGGTGATGTAGGGCAAATTGGGGCTGATGGCGGTGCGCGCAACAATGCGCAGCCCGGCGACTTCGGCAGGGGCATAGCGCGCCAGGTAGGCAAACGTGACGCTGTCGATGGAGGCCAGGTCTGCCCAGCCTTCACGCACCCAGCGCAGGCTTTGTTGATGCGCGCCGCTGGTGGCCACCGAGGCAAAAAAACGCCCGTCTTGCTGCAAGGGCGTCAGCCGATGCCGGAACAGGTTCATGCCACTGTTGGAGTGCCGGTCATTGATCACCCCGCGGCTGCCCCTGAAATCCGCCAGTTCGACACGCGGGTCGGTTTCACGGCCGACAATCACGCTGCAATGGCGCCCGGCGCTGCTGTCGGGCCATTCATAACGCGGGCGGCCGACCACTTGCACCTGGCCCTGCAACTGAGTCAGCAGCGGGTAGCCGCAGGTTTGGGTCAGTAACAAATCGGGCGAGCGAAACAGCTCCAGCAACTCAATGCCCCCGGCGTCGCGGCGCGTGGCCTGCAACAGCTCAAGGATACGTGTCAACCATTGTTCATTGGCCTCACGCACCTGCTCGGGGGCCACGTACATCAATAACTCTGCATAACCGCCTGACATACAGCGCTCCTGGTGACGTTAAACAAACGGGTGTTTGGGGCTATCAATGGCGTGCACCGCGTGCCGACGAATCAACTCGCCATAGCCGTGCACCACATAATGGCCGCTGCGCTGTTGCCATTGCTCACGCCGCGCCCGGTACACCCTGGGCATGTAGAACCAGGGCAAACGCGGCAAATCGTGGTGCACCAAGTGCAAGTTCAGATTCAGGAACAACCAGGTCCACGGCCAGCCGGCTTCATTGAGTACCGTACGCTGTTCGGGACGGGCTGCGGGGCGGTGCTCGTAAAAAGAGCGGACCATGCCGACAGACAGCACCGGGACGGTGACCAAAAACACGTATTGCCAGACCGTCACGGCGCTGTAGCGGGCGATAAAGGCAAACATCAGCAGCGTGAAAAAGCCGTGGGTCAGCCACATCAGCCAGGCTTTGCGCTCGCCTTGGCGCAGGCGCTGAAGTTCTTCTTTGGCCATCCCGTACAACGCCAAAGGCGGGCCAACCAGCAAGCGGCCCGGCACGGTTTTGTTCAGCCAGAGCACAGCGCGAAACAACCTGGAACTGCGCTCCCAGCCTGACTGGCTGAGATAACGGCTTTCGGGATCGACGCCGGGAATGGTCAGGTCATGATCGTGGTGATGCTGCAAGTGGCTGTCGCGGTACAAGGTGTACGGGTACCACAGAGCAAAGGGCGCATAGCCCAGCACCTTATTCAGCCAATTGAAACGGGTGGGATGGCCATGCAACAGCTCGTGCTGAACTGACATCCACAGCACCACCACCGGGATCAACAGCACAATCGTCCAGCCCGCGCCAAGCACCGGGCTGGCCAGCATCAAAGCAAACCAGGCGCTGGGCACCGCAATCAACAACAACCAGGTGGGCCATTGCGTACGACCGGTAAAAGTGTGAGCCAGGGCCTGAATGTCTTGTTGCTGAGCGCTGTCAAAATAATGCGACATCTGAAGGACTCAAAAAATAGGTTTGAATCCTTGTGTGGCGTGAGGCGCAAATATCTTGCAGATCATTTGGTTATGAGCATAGAACCGTGGTGCCTCACCTCACACTGTAGGAGCGAGCTTGCCTCGCGATCTTTTGATCCTGGCGCTTTCGATCTGGTGGCAAACCTCAGGTTGCCCCGCTCAAAAGCCACAGCAGATCAAAAGATCGCGAGACAAGCTCGCTCCTACGGGTTGAAGTGTTCAGTCAGGCAAACGCCGACTGTTTAATTCAATTTCTGAGGGTTGAGCTTCTGCCGTGCGCGCAACTGGGTGGTGGTTTCGCCGCCTACGCCCCAGTTATCGGTTGAGACTTCGTCGATCACCACGTAGGTGGTCGACGGCGCCTTGTTCAGCACGCGCTCCAGCAACTCGGTCACCCCTTGAATGAGCAAGCGCTTTTGTTCGGCGCTTACCCTTTCATCGGTCACTTTGATATTGACGTATGGCATGTCGGTTTCCTCGTTGATTACCAGGTGCCGCCGGTGCTGCCACCGTCGACCGGGATGATGGCGCCGCTGACAAAGGTCGATGAGGTGAGGTAAAGCACGGCATCAACGATGTCTTGAGGCGTACCGATGCGCCCGCTCGGCGACAGGGTTTTCAGGAAGTCGCGGGTGGGCTGGTCTGTGCCGTGCATCGGGGTCGCGATAATACCTGGCGCCACGCCGTTGACCTGCACCTGGGAGGCCGCCAGTTCCAGCGCCAAACCACGCACGGCGCTGTTCAGGCCGCCCTTGATCAACACCGGCAACAAAGCCGGAACTTTGACGTTGGGTTGCAAGGCAATGGATGCGGTAATGGCAACGATTTGACCACCACCGTTGGCCGTCATGTGCCGGGCTGCGGCCTGGGCCGGGTAGAAAAAGCCTTTGAGGTTGGTGTCGACAATCGACTCCAGTTGCGCCTCGGTGTAATCCGCCACGGGGCTTGGCACGAAGATCCCGGCGTTGCTGATCAAGATATCGACCTTGCCAAACGCTTCGATGGCGCGTTCAAACAAACGGGTGGCAGTGTTCGCCAAGGCGATATCGCCTTCTACCAACAAAAAGTTGGCCGGGTTGCCGAGCGAGTCAGCAGCCTCCTGCAAGCGGGCCAGGGTCCGCGCATTGCCCACCACATTAAAACCCAGGTCCAGATAAGCCTTGGCGATGGCCAGGCCAAGCCCGCTGGAGGCGCCGGTAACGATGACTGTTTTAGCTGAACTCATGATGCTTCTCCGCAGGTTCAAGGCGTATGCCTTACAGGTGGAGGCACTCTAGGCCAGGTTTTACACTTGAAAAATGAGGCCCATGGCATTTGAATAGATACCTCATGTAATCAATTGGCCGTGCCATGACCCGTCACTTCGATGATGTTCAACTGGGCAGTATTGAACTGTTTTGCCTGGCAGCCGAGACCGGCAGCTTCACGGCCGCGGCCAATCTGGCCGGGGTTACACCAGCGGCGGTGAGTCGTTCGGTGGCCCGCCTGGAGGAGCGCTTGGGGGTGCGTTTGTTTGTGCGCACCACACGCCAGATGCGCCTCACCGATAGCGGGCGGCTTTACTACCAGCAATGCCGTCAGGCGCTGACACAACTGGTCGATGCCGAGCGAGAAGTCACCGGCCAGCAAAGCCAGCCTTCCGGCTTGTTACGCATCAGTGTGCCCACGCCCTATGCTCACTACCGGTTGCTGCCGAAGTTGCCTGCGTTTCGTCGGCAGTTCCCTGACGTTCAAATCGATGTGCACATCAGCAACCGCAACATCGACTTTGCCGACGATGGTTTTGATCTGGCGATCAGAGGCAAGGCGCCAACCGATTCCGGGCTGATCGCCCGTACGCTGGAAGAGGCCGAACTGGTGGTGGTGGCAACCTCTGAGTACTTGCGCGAAGCGGGCACGCCCACCTCGCTGGAAGCACTGGCCAAGCATGACTGCATTCAGTACCAACTGCCCAGCAGCGGGCGCAATTTGCCATGGGCGTTTCAGCGGGACGGTCAGTGGGTTGAGCTGGAAACCTCAGGTAACTGCGCCTGTCTGGATGATTACCTGGGCGCAGTGACACTGGTCAAACACGGTGCAGGCCTGATGCAGACCTACCGTTTCACGGTGCAGCAGGCACTGGAGCGCGGCGAGCTGTGTGAAGTGTTGAGCGCCTTCGGCGGTGCCCGGCGCCCGTTTATCCTCTTGTACCCGCACGCGCGCCACGTGCCGCAACGCGTGCGGGCGTTTATCGACTTTATTACGCGTCAGTAACTCCACACCGTGGCAGCCCGATGGGTGTGATAGTCATAAAACCCCTGCAACTCCCACGTATCGCCCTTGCGTTCAAATGCAGCGCGCCAGGCCCCCCTGCCACTGCCTGGATCCAACTGGGACATGTCATACCAGTAATAACCATTGATTCGCTTGCTGGTCACACGACCCGCACGAATGTCATCCATGATGCTGGTCATTTTGATCCGGGCCGCTTCCGGGAAGCTGTCGTAAGTCATTTGCGCTTCAGCCAGCGCGCTTACGTTGATCGAAAACCTGTCTGTAGCAGGCCCTTCGGACACCGCAGGTGTCGTGGATGTTGTTGATGTAGCGGGTAACTTGCCTGTGACTTTATGCGTCGCCGTCTGTGTAACGGCCTGGATATCAAAGGGTTCTGTGTATTTGATCAGGCTTTGTGAGAAGTGATCAATGTCCTCGGCAGTGGCCACCATGATTTTTTGCTGCGTTTTGCCCTTGATAACAACAAAGTAAGGGATGCGTTTGTTTCTGACCTCAGTCAGCAAACCTGGCATGTTCCGCGCTTGCATTTCCTCTCTCAATAACGTGCGAGCGATTTTTCGATGATGCTCAACATTTTCTGGTACTGCGAGATAACGCTCCAGTGCAGCCACTGTTTCTGGCCCTTGCCCCGGGAACTGTGCTTGCAGCGCACTGACAATCTTCTGTCTCAATGAAAGGCTAAGGTCGTTGTAATCCTTGTTGATTTTGTCCAGTTCGCGCCTTTTTTTCCCGCGCAGAGGTGTAATGCCAATAAACACAGCACCTGTCGCGTTGTCCGGCATCACGGCTATGTTCATACCGGTCGTTTCGTAATAAGCATTTCTGTAGGGCAATGCCATATCGAATATTTTAATTTTTTGCAGATCGGAAAATTTCAAGCCCGGCACACTGGTTTCAAAGTCCCGCGTTGCCGAGTGGACCGCACTCCACACGTCCAGCTTGTACACCAGCGTATCGCTCGAGGCCTTGTATTCAGGTGGCAGCCGACGCTGGCGGTTCAGCAGCTTCATTAACGACCGGTAAGCCTCAATACCGCTCACCCGTGCATCAATGATGCTCTCATCCAGCACCCGCTGAGCCAGCACCTCCGGCATGGCTCCGATCACGTTTGCAGCCTCTCGCACCATGTCACCGGGCGGGTTGTAATGGTCAACCAGGTAGCCCTCAAGCAGTGCATTGTATTTTTTCTGTTGAGGCGTTTCCGGGGCTCTGAACAGACTCATCACCGGGCCGCCGCCCAATAAACGATTTGGAGCCTCGGCTTGCCAACGGCCATTTTCCCAAACCACTTTGCGCCTGTTAGAAATATTCCTGGGGCTATAAACAAACCGCTCACCGTTCTGCACCGTGGTTTTGCAAAAGCCCCCGTCAAGCTTTAAATAGCCTTGCCCGTCTCGACCGCGATATAGATTCCGACCCTCCGGTAGAAGGCCGCTTCCATCAAACCCCTCCAGAAGAAAAGGCCGCAATGAGGCATCCACCATGCGAGGCAAAGTCGTCAGCGTCATATAACGCTTGCCTGCGTATTTTTTGCCACGCCTGCCCGATGCTCGACTCATGATGAGGTCTTCGCCAGCCTCTGCGACCACCTCCCCCATGGCACTGATAAAATCACTCAGCCATTGACTGCCACTGCCGCCTTCATCCTTGATGGACACCACCGCAGCACCGCCGATCATGGTCGGAATAATAGCCCGCCCCAGAAGCCCGCCGAGCCGGTTTACCTGAGGTATCGAGATCATGCCCAGCACCAGCACTAACCCTTTGCTGCGCCCGACTTGGGCCGCTTCGCTATCACGCTCGGCATGGGAAACCGTCAACACGTTGGCAGCATCTCGCGCATGAACAATGTGTGTTTCATACAAGGCTTCGAACAGGTCGATGTCCACGGCGGCAATCGCACCCTGAGCAGGAAAACCGAGGTTAGCCCGAAACTTGATGGGCGAAAAAATATCCAGCACAAACTGTTTAATCTTTTCACCCAAAGGACGGTCGGGCGCCTTCGACTCCAGGCTGGCAATCTGGTCAGCTTGCGCTGAAAGCGGTAATTTCGAGATCACCCACAGTGTCATTTCTGGTGTTGTGGTGAGGGCCGTCACCACAGCACTCATCAGATCTTCGAATGCTTCGCCATCGGCATCGCGAAACACCCGGGCATCCGGTGCCCCAGGCGTGTACAACGTGAGTGAGGGCCGGCCTTTAAGGTTCTTGACGCCAAACGCCACGATATCCCTTAGGGTGCTGCTCCCCCATTTAATCTGATAAACCACCACCTCTTGGCCATTGACCTTGCTACGTTCCTGAGGTTGGCGCCCATCAAGAGCGGCAAGCACCAGGTTCAACCGGGTATTGCTGGCGTCATGTTTGAGATCACCTGACAAGTGGGCGGCAAGTACCTCAACCCGCATCTGCTTGGCTTTGAGCGACATCCATAACGTCTGCGTACGGCGGGCTGCGCCAATAATCCATGAGTCAAGCATTACCCCGACATTGGCTGATTTCACCAGATCGCGTATGGCGTCAAAGTTCAGTGGGCCCTCCTCAAGGTAATCACGCGCATTGCTCTCATCCGGCGTCATATTGGAGATGGCCCATTGCGTCAGTGAACGCCGGTCAAAAATAATCCCCTTATGTTCTGAAAGTGCCACTCCTGACCCATACGCAGATGACCCCGTAGGCGCATGGGGATCTACGATGCGTTTCTCGATCGTCAGGAAAACCCGATCCGGGTCGGCCGGGGGATATTTTTCCTTGATCAATCGCTCAAGCTCAGTGCGCGTCCACGCCTGGATGGCCTCAGGTGTTGCCAGCGTTATCGGGTCTGATGGCAGAGACTGCGCATCCGTTACGGCTTGTTGCCAAGCCCTGCAAGCCTTCCACCATGCCACGCGATCCTTCCCGGTAGCGTGGCGGCTGCTGTGTAGCCAAGTATTCAACTGACTCAGTGATTGCTTGAGTTGCCGAGCATTCATCGGGACGGCAATATCCAGCCGGTCGCCAAGGTCTGCGGCCTCGTCCACACGCTGTATCCAGTCGTTAACCTGCTCCCCTTCATTTGGTCCGTCGAGCAGCGCTTGCAGCACATCAGTTTTTTGCGCCTGGCGCAGCGCCATGACTTGCTGGACCAAAAAGTTACCCGGCAACGGTCGATGCTTAATCTCGCCGATGGCATCGCCGCCTTCCTTCAAACTCGCCTTCAGTTGCGCCAGGCTGTAGAACACTTCCAGTGGCTCACCCAGACGCCAGAGCAGCGCTGCGCCCTGCTCAACGTCGTTATCTCGCGCGGTAAACACCACACAGTTGCGGACCGGCAAACTGACACGCCACCTTTGTGGTGTGTAGGCCAGTGTGTACACACCAGGCCGAACGGTTTCGAGCAAGCTTGCGCGTGCCTCTGCCTCGGGTGCCGAGAGCGCGTAGTCTGTTACGGCATGGTGCAGCGGCTCTTGCAGCGCTCCGTCCAGCGCATGAAGATTGGCCTGCGTCATTAACTGATGGCTTAACTGATCTGCCAGCCATTCATTGACAGGGCGGTTCTGAGTGAAACTCGCGGCTTTGCTCCAGAAGTGTTCAAGGGCATGTTCCCATTGGCGTTCGAATGACAACGGCCGGGTTTCTACCAACAATCGCTCGAATGCACTCTTGGCATCGTTGCTGTTCAGGGCAGCCGGTGCCTGCGTGGTACCGCCGGTTTGATGAACAATTTCAATATTTTGCAGGTTGAGAAAGAGCTCGCCGGTACTCAAGCGGCCAGCAGCCGCCTGCCAGAACAGCACATCCAAGGGGACGCTGGAAATGATCGTGCGGCTAAACAGCGGTCCATCAGGCACCCGTTCTGCTAGAGGGATGAGTGTTTCATGCACCGTGCGCACAGACACATCCTGCACCGCCACACTGCCCGCCAGCTCGGGGAACGTGGTTTTAAACCAGCTCTTCAAGTGCTGCGCAGCAACACCGGCAGGCCGTGGCAAAGCGTCATTCAACTCAATCATCTGCTGCTGCGAAGTCGTCAATTGACCCATCAAGGTCGCAACGTCCCGGGTGTTATCGACGCGCAGCAACGCGGCGGATGGCGGAAAGAAACGGTCTACCTTGTCGGCGCCCAGAAAGGCTTCCATGGAGTCCCTCAAGGAACGCGCATCGCCATAGGTAAAAAAGGCATCGCGAAAGGCCTGCCCTGTCTCTGCGTCAAACAGGCCTCGACGGCTGAATTGCTCAAACGCCTGGCTGGCCAACACACCGGACCATTTATACGAATAGCCTCGAGCCACATGGGGTGATGTCATCAACCCGTTGCTGTTGTAGGGGCTCACGTCATGTGGCCACTTCAAGTGCCCGACTTCCGTATTCAGGGCATCAAACACCTCATGTGGGCTGCGCCCATCGCCTTGGGTGCGATGAACCTCGATATCAAACAGCATGAGCAGCAAAACATTGGCCGTGGCCCAACTGGTTTGAGTGTGTACCACGCGCGTTAAGCGCTGAGCCGCATCAGCAGGCATCGCCTCTTGAGTCTGATAATGCGCCGACATCCAGACCAGAAACTCGTCGCTAAAGCACCACTGCTCCATGATCTGACTGGCAAATTCAATCGCATCAGGACTCATGCCTCCGATCCCGGAAATGTCCCGGTACCCTTGCCCCGTCAAGAGGTGCTGCAGACAATGGCCAAACTCATGCACCAGCCTGCGCAATTGCGTGTGGCTCAGTAAACAGGGCTGTTCATCGTCACCTTTTGCAAACCGGCCGGACAGCACAGCAATCGGTAACCGGGGTCGCCCTTCGGCCGTCATTCGGCGGTTGCGCAGCGTCAGCACTTCAACGGCCCCATCAGTCTCTTGGCGGCCATAAGGGTCAATAAACAAGTACCCGAGGATTTGTTGATGTTCCATGACTTGGTAAAGGCGCACGTCCGGGTGCCAACGGTCGAACTGCGTCTGTTCAACCAGTTCAACGCCAAACAACCGCCGGGTAAATTGCACCAGACGCTCCACAACCGTCGGCAGCGGGAAATACACATTCAGCGCATCCTGGGACACGCCGTCGGCCTGGCGCAGTATTTGGGCAAGGTATTCATAATCCCAGGGTTCGAGCTCTGGAATGTCGTATTCCACCATCAGGGCCTCGAGTTGCGCTCTCTCGAGGGTAAACGTGGCGCGTTGTGATTCGAGTTCATGACGCAAAAAATTCATGACCTCGTCGGTCGACGACGCCATCTGCCCTTGCAAAGCCAATTGGGCAAAGTGCTCATGGCCCAGCAACTGTGCAATTTGATGGCGGTTGCTGAGCAGCCGCGTTAACACATCATCGTTGTTCAACTGTTCAGGTTGCGGGCCCAGCGCTGTGGCGAGGGTGTAGCGGGCGATCCATACCTCCTCGCGCAAGGGCCGGTTCTGCGCGTACAGCATTACGTCGTGAAACACTTCGTCATCCAGTGTTAACCACCAGCCGGTCAGGTTTTTATGCTGCGCTGCGCTCGCCAGGCGCTGCTTTAACGGGGCCGCAAGGCCCGCTAGCAGCAACTCGTTTTCAATGTGTTTGCCCCAGGCTTGAGTGGCTTGCTGTACATGGGCACTGAACGTCTGCTCCAGCAGACGGGTTTGCTCCTTTAATTCACGCAGCCGCTCTTGGTGCACCGGACCGAGGTGAAGCCCGGCCTGGCGATATTCGAGCAGTATTTTTTCCAGTACCCGCTTGCGCGCACTGTTGAACAACGCTGCAATCGGGCTGTCGGCCAGGGCCTGGTATAACGCATACAGCGTGGTGTTTTGCGCGAGTTGCCCTTTGTATTGCGTCATCAGGCCCCCGCAGAGGGTGACTGCATCAGCCCACGCCTTATGGGTGTGTACAGTGCTGAGCACGTCAATCATTTGAATCGTTTCTTCGAGTTGGGCCTTTACCTCATCCATCGCCAGCACCAGATCGTCCCAGGTGGGGAATGAAGTCTGGCTGGCAATAATGCCAGCTACGGTTGTCTGGCTCTTAGCGATGATGTGTTCAACAGCGGGCACCAAATGCTCAGCGCGAATCATTGAAAACGGCGGCAGCACTGAGGTGTTCAATAGAGGATTGGTATCGAGCATTTGCTCTTCCTGAGTGGGTGGGCGGAGCCAACACCCTACTCAGGGAGAACAAAGGCAGGTGCTACATAGATAGGGCAAGACGCTTGGACCGCCCTGACCACTGCGTGAGTTTGTCGCCGTCCTTGGGGTGGCGGCGTTCCTCCAGCAAGGTTCTGGGCAAGGCAAAGCCTTCAAAGGTGCGCTGGGTGATGGGGTTGTTGGCTTTTTCGGCCACCACGCGGTAGCGCATCAACCCGTCGGCAATGGCGAAGGTCAGGTCGACGCTGGTGTCGGTACGGCCGTTGAGATGGCCTCGACTGAGCAGCCGAAACAGTGACCACGGGCCGCGATAGCTCAGGCTGGCGGTATTGCCACTGCTGTTGACCAGGGTCAGTTGGCTGCCATTGGCATTGCCCAGGTCGTTGGGCCACACCAACCCTGTGCGCTGTGGCGCGCCGTGCTGATAGGGGATCAACTGGCCGTCGACGCTGAGCAGGCTGCTCAGGCGCGTGGTGCTCAGGGCCAGCGGTTCGATGGTGAGTTGCACCGCCAAATGCCCGCGATGGTTGAAGAACGTGTCGCGAATACGCTCGGCTTTTTTCAACTGTTCCAGCACGTCGCTGCGTACCAGATAACCGCCCAGGCTCTCGGAGTAGAGCACGTCGAGGTTGTCTTTGAGGAAGATGTCCAGGTACTGGTCATGGAACTGTTGCAACCGCCCTTGCGGCCCGAAAAAGGCTTCAAAGTCGTCCAGCGAAGCGTCTTCACCCGTGGTTTTGAACGGGTAACGATCGGCCAGCCGATCACGATAGAAGCTGTAGATCTCGCTGTCCCAGCGCTTTTCCAGCTCGCGCAGGGCAGCTACCACCAGCACTTGCGAGGTCTGGTCCGCGAGTTTTTTGACCTGCTGGTTCATCGGTTCCGGCAGGCCCACGGCAACCCGTTGCAGGTTGGCAATCGGGTCGCTGCCGCTGAGCGAAAAGCGATTGAGCACAGTCTTCAACGCGGCCTTGCCGGGGTCCGGATTGTCGTGCACGGCCTTGGCATAGTCATGCACGGCACCAATGGCGCGCAGGGTCTCTTCATAGTAGGAAGGCCGCTCCCCCTGGGGGATGATCAATTGCGCCAAGCCGGTAAAGGCACGCCGAATACCCGCCGCCTGTTGTTGGCCTTCGGGCACTTTGTCCAGGCTGACCACCGCAGTGCCCTCGATCAACGGCACGGCCGGGTAGATCACGGTGTTGTCGCGCAGCGTTTCAAGCAAACGCCGTAACGGCGCCGCCGGGCCGGTGACCTGCTCCAGCACGGCAACCCCATGGCTCAGATCACGAAAATCAGTGACCACAAACTGGTTAAGCGCCCGCCGCCAGCTGTCTACATAGTCAGCGCTGTACAGGGCACGAACCCGCTGGGTCAGGACCTTGCGGTCTTCTGGCGAGTAGTCCAGACGTTGGCGCTCACCGAGCACCCACTGATCGATCATGGCCAGTTCAATAATGTCTTGCGTGCCGGGCTCAAAGTACTCTTTGAAGCCCTTGGCGGTGAGCAATGGCGCCAACTGCAACTCACTGCCATCGGTGTCCGGGTTGACCACTAAAGGGCGGTAAACAATATCGAAAGCCGGGCCGATTTCGTTGCGCAAGTCCAGCGGGCGTTGCAAGCGCTCTTGGGCATCCTGTTTCAAGGTGCTGTACACCCGCTCCGCCATGGGTCGCTGGCGCAGTTGTTGCTGAACCTGGACGATCCGTTCGCGGTAGTGCGGCAAGTCCGTGTCGGCATATTTCAACGCGTAATTGAGATGGCGCATGAGGTCTGCCTGCAGTTGCCCCTGGCCCGGATACGCGCGCTGCCACTGTTTGGCAACCCAGTCTTCGACGATCTCCGGTCGGCGGTTCTGGCGGTCTTCGATCATGCGGTACACCCGCAACGCCACCAGTTGCTGATTGCTGCCCGCAGGCGCGATATTGATCGCCTCCAGAGCACTGCTGGCGATGGCGGGCAAAAAGCGCCTGGACAGCAAGTTCAAATAGGCTTCGTCAACCCGCGGGCCAATCGCCCGGCCCTGATACAGCCCCATATTGGACAGCAACGGCCAGGCTTCACGGTAATCGCCGTACACCGAGACGGCGTCACGGATCTGGTCCAGCGGCGCCAGCAAATTGCGCCCGGTGGCATCGAGATTGGCGTCAATGTCCCCGGTGCTGAACTCCTGACTTCTGGCCAAAACGTTCGCGGCCTTGTCACGATTGACGGTGAAGTAGTGCTGCCACAAGCCCACCACCAGCAAACAGCCCAGCGAAGCCACGCCAAAACCTGCGATCAACAGTCGTTGCTTGTTGCGGGCGACTTTGATGTTGTCACCGGCCAGCCCCGCCTCGGGGTAAATCACTTGCTTGAACAATTGCTGGGCAAAGTAAATGGCCTTGCCCTGCGCAGGTTTGACCTCGGCAGGCGGTGGCGGCAGGTGGTACGGCTGGCCCGCCTCTTTGACGAACGCATTGCTCAGGGTGCCCTGCTGGAAGACCGACGAAAAATACACGCCCCGGACCAGCGCCGGTGTGGTGAAACGGTCGGTGCCGAGCATTTCATTCAAGAAGCCAAACAGCGCCGGGCGCAGCCCTGCCAACTGACGCAGAAAACCCATCAGCCGGTCACGGTCCTCCAATGAGCGGGCGCCTCTGAGGCTGTCAAAAACCTGCTCGTTGAGACGCTCGACAAACGCGCTGTAATGCTCCGCCAATTCCGCCAGCCAGGCATCAAAATCGTCGACCGCGTCCAGGCTGAAGGTAAAGCCGAGCAAGTCTTCACGGCCCCGGCGCGACAGCTGAGAAAAGAACTCTTCAAAACCCTCCAGCAGATCAAATTTGCTCAGCACCACATACACCGGCAGGCGTGTGCCCAAATGCCGCGTCAATTCATACACCCGCGTGCGAAGCACGTTAGCGCGAGCCTTGCGCGCTTCGGGGCGCTGCATCAGCAAGGCTTGTACATCGATCACCAGCACCACCCCGTTGAGGGCGCGGCGGCTGCGATTGCGCCCCAGCCAGTCCAGCAGGTGCAGCCACAGGCGCGGGTGAGTGTCCCCAGGCAATACCGGCCTGAATTTACCTTTGGCCGCCACCGGTTCTTGCGCTTGCTCGGCGCGCTGTTCTTGCGTCAAGGGCTTCGGTTGCGTGAGCAACTCACCCGGCGGATCGATCAAGACGGCTTCGTCGCCGATCCACCAGTCGATGCCATACGCCAGTTTTTCTTCCGGCTGCGCGCGGGCCCCCGTCCTGTTGATATGGGACAGGGAAAAGCTCTGATTTGAACGGGTGACAAGGCTGGTCTTGCCCGCGTTTTCTTCGCCCAGCACCAGGTACCACGGCAATTGATAGAGCGAACGGCGACGCTCCATATTGTTCAATAAATGGCTCAGGCTTTGATCAAGTGAACGCTCCTGCGCCTCGACATAGGGCAGGCAGGGATCCAGCACAACCGCCGCTTCACGCGCGTGCTCGGCATTGAGCCTGAGCAAGCGTTGACGCACCCGCCAGGCCCAGAACAGCAACGGCACGACCACCACCACAACACTGGCCGACACGCGCATCGCCAGCGCAGCCAAGGGTTGATGCTCGCGCCATGTCCAGTGCGGCCCCAGCCACCAGATGCCGATCAGCGCAAAGACCACGCCGAGGACAACCATCAGCGCCAGCGCCTGCTTGAAATGCCGCAGCACGGGCCAACCCCAGCGCTTGATGTAACTCCAGACCCTTTCCATAAACTGCTCCTACTCCTGAACGGCCTTGATCAACGCGGGGTTGCCAAGGTGCTGGGCCAACTTCTGATACAACTCGGGTTCCCACGCCTGGGCGCTGGTTTCGCGCATCACCCGGGCCACCCCGGCGTAAAGGTCATCGGCCAGCCAGGACAGGCCAAGGGCCCCCAGCAAATCAGCGGCGATCACCGTGGTGTGGCTGCGCTGGCGCGGGGCTTCATGGGCTGCGTGCAATGCCTGCAAACGCAGCAGCACTACCTCAACGCCTTCGGTATTCAACTGGGTCACCAATTCGTCGCGCAGGCCCGCGTACTCAGGCACCGCACTGCTGGCGCCCTCGCGCTGGTCGGCACCGCTGATCCAGGCCTGGGTTGACGCGTCGACGAAGGGCGTGCCGTCGCTGAAATTAAGCTCCAGCAAAGCCGGGAGCCGACACACCAGTCGCTCACAACAGCGGCGCACAGCCAAGGCCACGTCATCCATCGCCAGGCGCGAGGCCACCTGGGCCGCGAGGTAGCTGCCACGCAGCCAGTACGGCGAGGCCGCGACGCTTTTTTCAATGCGCAACAGCAAGGCGGGCTCAAGGGCATTGGCGCCCAGTGCTTCTTGATACGCGTCAACAATGTCTTGAGGCACCGCGCTTAATTCAGTGCGGCGGTCGCGGGTGATGGCCGGGGCGGCATGCAGGTGCGCCCACAAGCCAAAACGGCGCAGTTGATAGCCCACCGGGTCATAGAGGTCTTGTTGATTGAGTTGCTCGGCCATTGCCAGCAAGGCACGCCGTTGTTCACGTTCGCTGCCCACGGGCGGCGCGCTGGTGCGGGTAAACAAGGTCGGGTTCAGGACGCCGGAAGATGGGGCCTGGTTGGTCGACTCAGGCACCAGTGGCTCACTGTATTTGGCCAACTGACGTTGCAGTGCCTCAATCGGCGCCGAGTCGAGCTTGGCCGCGACTGCGCCGCGCGCAAGGTCGAGTAACGCCTGCTCCGCCGTGGCCTGATGCACCGGGACAAAACTGCTGCGGTCCAGGCTCGACAGGGCTTGTCCCAACTCTTCAAGCAGGCGCTTGATCTGTTTGCGCTTGGCCAGATAGCCGGTCGGCCCGGGCTTGGGGTGGGCGCTGTCCCAATACAACTCGACGATACCCGCCAGCAAGCCCACGGCATCGGCCCAGCGCGCCCACTGCCGGGTGCGCAGCCACACCCCCTGCAAATGCCCGAGGATGCGCAAGTGCTTGCACTGTCTGGCCAAATACTGGCGGGACGCTTCATCGATATACGGCCAGTCGATGCTGGCTTCACGCAAGCCCCCGAGCTTGATCATTTCCTGATCAATTGCCTGATAGGTTTCGTCCTCGATATCGAAATACCCGGCGGGTTGTTCCGGTTCAATCGGCGCCAGCAACAGCGGGACAATATCGGCCGGTACCTCGATCACCAGCGGCATGCTTGACGCTCCTGCGCAATCAACGCGTCCAGGCCTTGCGCGTCAAACACCAGCCCATTCAGGGCTGCGTCCTGCGTGCTTTTCAGCTCCAGACGCTGGCTGCCCATGATCTGGCGCAACAGCGCAATGGTCGGTAACCCCCGACTGAACTCGACCACCAGCCCTGCTTCATCCATCACTTGCCATGTCGCGTTCGAGACCGGCTTGTCATCTGCAAACAGCTGGATACGGTGCTTGTTGCGCTTGCTTGGCTCATCGAGCACCAGTTGCAAGCGAGTGATTTTGGATTCGCAACTGATGGCCAAGGTAGGCCGGGGGGCAAACGCCCCCAGGGCCGGAGCAGAAATAACCACCCGTTGTGCTCGCTCGTCATCCAGCTCTGGCCAGTGGGAGATCAAAAAGCGGAAGTCACCGGGACTGCGTCTGGCCTCATTGCGCTGCACCAGATCGACGATGGGCAACATTCGCCCCACATAAGTGATGGGTTGTGGCGCCATGCTGCGAATCGGCGTTCCGGCCGCCTGATCAAAGCATTCCAGACGCTTTAACGACGACACAACGGTCGTACAGTCTCGCGCTGCAGGCATGGCCAATGCCTGTTGCCCCGCCAGCACTAATAGAAAGGCGCCTAACGCCCATGCCCGCCCACTGCTTATTCGCATTTGCACCTCCTGTATGAATGATGGGCATGACATAACGCGCAAGATCCTTTCTCGCTGATAAAAAGTTCGACGTATAACGCCTTAATTGTCCGGAGCGTGGACTAACCGGCAATTAAGTAGCAAGTAAAACACTCCACAATTAACGTTATTAGTGCAATTAACAGACATATCCCTCAGCGACTTCCTGCAACTATGTAGGGCAAGTACTACCAAACTCATAATCGTAATTTCCTACAGAGAAAAGCCACACAACTAACGGCTTTGGCCGACATGACAGGCCTAGAGAAATCGGTTCCTAATAGGGCTACCTTCGAATGAAAAGGACTTTTCCCATGTCGAAAGCTCACGGTTCCGTAGCTCCAAAAGAACGCATTAACATCAAATACATTCCGGCCACAGGCGATCAACAGGCCGAAGTTGAATTGCCGTTAAAGTTACTGATAACCGGTGATTTTAAAGGCCACGGCGAAGAGTCCGCTCTTGAAGACCGACAACCCGTACGTATCGACAAAGACAACTTCAATGATGTACTGACCAAAGCCGAAGTGTCATTAGAAATGGCAGTGCCTTGCGTCTTGACCAACGATATCGAGAACGACTTGAGCATTAATTTGCAGTTCAAGTCGATTAACGATTTCGGCCCTGATGCCATCGCCCGCCAAGTGCCTGAAATGAACAAACTGCTGGAGTTACGCAACGCGCTGGTGGCGTTAAAAGGCCCGCTGGGCAATACCCCCGCCTTCCGCAAACAGTTGCAAAGCCTGCTGGCTGACGATGCTTCGCGCCAACGGCTTATTCGCGAACTGAACCTGACCCTGCCTGCCCCCAAGGATTCGCCTGACGCCTAGGCCCAAACGCCAAGCGTTACCTGCCTGTTCACTGCCCTGCGACTGCCGAAACCGAGCTCATAAAACGGAGTACCACCCATGCCGATGGAAAGTGCCAACGCCCAAATCCGGGTGACCGATGCCCCCACCTCGCTACTCGATCAACTGCTGGCCAACACCATGATGACCCCGGCCCAGGAAGGCTATGCGGTCGCCAGACAAGGCGTGGCCGCGTTCATCAGCGAGATATTGCAAAGCGGCCATCACGAACAGCCCGTGAACAAGTTCCGGGTTGATCAGATGATCAGCGAAATCGACCTTGCCTTGAGCAAGCAGATGGATGAAATCCTCCATCAGCCGCAGTTCCAGCAACTGGAATCGGCGTGGCGCGGGCTGAAACTGCTGGTGGATCGCACGGACTTTCGCGAGAACATCAAGCTCGACGTGCTGCATGTCACCAAAGAAGAAATGCTCGACGATTTCGACAACGCTGGCGACATCACCCGCAGCGGCCTCTACAAGCACGTGTACACCGCAGGCTACGGCCAGTTTGGTGGCGAACCCATCGCTGCCATGATCGGTAACTACACCTTCGGCCCTTCGTCACCGGACATCCGTTTGCTCAGTTATGTGGCCTCTGTAGGCGCCATGGCCCACGCACCGTTCGTCATGGCCGCCAGCCCCGAATTCTTCAATCTCAAAAGCTTCCAGGACCTGCCGTCGATCAAGGAGGTCAACGACATCTTTGAAGGCCCCAGCCATACCAAATGGCGCAGCTTGCGCGAGATGGAAGACTCCAAATACATCGCCGCCACCCTGCCCAGCTTTTTGTTGCGCACGCCCTATGACGGCCTGGAAAACCCGGTGCGCAGCTTCAGCTACGACGAAGCCATCGACGGCCAGCATGACAACTACCTGTGGGGCAACACGGCCTTTCTGATGGCCACCCGACTCACCGACAGCTTCGCCCGTTACCGCTGGTGCCCGAACATCATCGGCCCGCAATCGGGGGGTGCGGTAGAGGATCTGCCGGTGCATTTGTATGAATCACTGGGCCAGTTGCAAGCCAAGATCCCCACCGAAGTGCTTATTTCTGATCGCAAGGAATATGAGCTGGCAGAAGCCGGTTTTATCCCGCTGACCATGCGCAAGGACAGCGACAACGCGGCGTTTTTCTCGGCCAATTCCATTCAGAAACCCAAAGCCTTCCCCAAGACCCGCGAAGGTCAGGAGGCCCAGACCAACTACAAGCTCGGCACACAATTGCCCTACCTGTTTATCGTCAACCGCCTGGCCCACTACATCAAAGTCCTGCAACGCGAGCAGATCGGCAGCTGGAAAGAACGCCAGGACATGGAGCGCGAGCTCAACACCTGGCTCAAGCAGTACATTGCCGATCAAGACAACCCTTCCGCCGATGTGCGTAGCCGTCGCCCGCTGCGCGCGGCCCAGATTGATGTGCAGGACGTGGCCGGCAACCCGGGCTGGTATCAGGTCTCGCTGTCGATCCGCCCGCACTTCAAGTACATGGGCGCCAACTTCGAGATCTCACTGGTCGGTCGGCTGGACACCCAGTAATTGGGCCGCGCCAGCCTGTTCGAACGTCTGGAGCCTGACGCACCGCGCTACCGCCCGGGCACCGCGGACGAACAGGCCCGCCAGCGTATCGACGCGATCAAGCGCCATTTGGAGCACGTGCTCAATGCCCGCCAGGGCTGCTCGCAAAGCAGCCCCGAACTGGGCCTGCGCGACTTCAATGGCGCAGCCCAGGGCAGCTCTGACTTGGTGATCGCTATCAGCGCCGACATACGCCGCTCGATCGAGGCATTCGAACCGAGGATCAAGGTCGTTGGCGTGCGCTATCAGCCCGACCCGGATTTACCGCTGGAGCTGAATTTTCGCCTCGATTGCCAGGTGCAGCTCAACCACAAGGACGAAAGGGTGCTGATCGACGTGGCCATGCACGGCCGCGACGGCTACACCCGCGTGAAATAAAGGGGGACACCATGGGCTTGAAAGAACGCTTTGCCGAAGAGATGCGTTACTTGCGCGAGCTGGGCCGTGAGTTTGCCGAGGACAACCCGCAACTGGCGCAGTTTTTGGGTGACAAGGCCAACGATCCGGATGTGGAACGGCTGCTGGAAGGCTTTGCGTTTCTCACCGCCAAGCTCGGCATGAAGATTGACGATGACCTGCCGGAGTTGACGCACCCGCTGCTGCAAATGCTCTGGCCCAACTATTTGCGGCCATTACCCAGTTGCACCATCGTGCGTTTCAAACCGCTGCCCGACGCCATCAGCCAGCGCCAGGTGCTGCCCAAAGGCACACCGTTGTTTGCCAAACCGGTGGACGGCATCAGTTGCGAATTTCGCACCTGCACCGAGGTCAGCCTGTACCCGCTGGCGGTCAAATGCGTGAGTGATGCCCATAGCCGCGAAGCCTCAGTGGTGCGCATCGACCTCAGCGTATTGACCCGGCAACCGTTGAGCAGCCTGGGCTGCGATCAACTGGATTTTCACCTCGGCGGTGGCAACGCCACGGCGCAAACCCTGTACCTGTGGATCGCCCATTACCTCAAAAGCGTGACCCTGTACGTCAATGGCACCGCCTACGGGCTGAACCCCCAAGACATCGGCTTTCCGGGGTTTACCCCGCAAGAGGCGTTGCTGCCCTACCCGCGCAATGTCTTCGACGGCTATCGGATCTTGCAGGAATACTTCGTGTTCCCGCAGCGCTTTCACTTCTTTAGCCTGACCCGTCTGGGCAAAGCCTGGCCTGCCATCAGCACCGATGAGATTCGCTTCGAGTTCCAGTTCTCCCGGCCCATGCCCGGCGACATTCGTTTACAGACCCACGACCTGCACCTGTTCTGCGCCCCGGCGGTCAACCTGTTCAGCCACGATGCCGAACCCATTGCCCTGGACGGGCGCAGCCTGGAACAGCGGGTCATCCCCACCGGGCAGCGCCCAGATGCCTATGAGATTTTCAGTGTCGACCGCGTGGCCGGCTGGAGCGCCAGCGACAAAGAACACAAGGGCGACCCGCTGCGCACCTTTACGCCTTTTGAGTCTTTTCAGCATGAGATCGAACACGCCCAGGGCCGCACGGCGCTGTACTTTCGCACCCACATCGAAGAGTCCCACGGCCGCGAGGGGTTGCAGCAGCGCATTGCTTTTGTGCGCGGCGATGAACGCGACTACATCGGCGAGCATGAAACCGCGTCCATCGAACTGACCTGCAGCAACCGTGATTTACCCCAGGCGCTGGGCATTGATGACGTGTCGCTGTCGACCGAGACCACGCCGTCCTTTGCCACCTACACCAACCTGATCGCGCCCACCCGCTCGTATCGGCCGGTGCTGGACGCCAGCCTGCACTGGACACTGATTTCCAACCTGTCACTGAACTACCTGTCACTGCTCTCGGCAGAGCCGCTCAAGGCGGTGATCCGCGCCTATGACTTTGCCGCCTTGCACGACCTGCAACAGACCCGCGCCACCCGCAAGCGCCTGGACGGGATTGGCGAAGCCGTCACCACACCCATTGACTGGCTGATGAAGGGCCTGCCCGTGCGCGGCCTGCACACCCGCTTGAAGCTGGACCAGCAGGCGTTCCTCTGCGAGGGCGAGTTGTACCTGTTCGCCAGCGTGCTTTCGCACTTCTTCGCGCTCTACGCAAGCATCAACTCCTTCCACATGCTGGAAGTGATCAATACCACTAACAACGAGTGCTATGAATGGCCACTGTTGACCGGCAGACAACCCGTGATCTAGCCGACACGCTCCTGGCCGATGCGCGGAACTACTCGTTCCATCGTCTGCTGGAACACCTGCACGCGCTGCACGACGATGACCTAGAGGCCCAACCTGCAAGCCGCGCCAGCCGTCGCCGGATTCGTTTGCAAAGCCACGCGGGCATGGGCTTTCCGGCCTCTGACCTGACCGTGGCCGAGCGTGTCGATGAAACGCTCGGCAACGAGCGCTACCGCGTGCAAACCACGTTTCTGGGCTTGCAGGGCGCCGACTCGCCGCTGCCCGGTTATTACCTGGACCGCCTGGCCTATGAGCAAGCGCAGGGCCGTGGCATTCGCCCCGAGTTCCTCGATTTTTTCAATCATCGCCTGCTGACCTTGCTGCACCACAGCTGGCGAAAATATCGCTACTACATCCGCTTCCAGGCAAACGCTCGCGACCGCTTCTCGCGCTATGTGTTTTCCCTGATTGGCCTCAATGACAACGACCTGCGCGGCGCGACACCGCTGCCCTGGGGGCGTCTGTTGAGCTTTGCCGGGTTGATTGCCAGCCGCAGCCGTGCGCCGTCTGTGGTGAGCGGGATTGTGGAGCATTGTTTTGATCTGCACGGCGTTTACATCCGTGAATTTGAACCGCGCTCGGTGCCCTTGCTCAAGCGCCATCGCGTGGCCCTCGGCTCACTTAACGGTGTACTCGGGGAGAACTTCACCATCGGCGACCGTGCCCGCACACGCGCCAGCCAGTTCACCCTGGTGATCCCCAACCTGTCGCAAAAGCGCTTCCGGGAGTTCCTGCCCAGCGGTAGTCAGTGTGCACGGCTGCGCCAGTTGCTGGACTTTCTGGCGCGGGACGTACCGGCTTATTACGTGGAACTGGGCCTGCGCGAAGAAGACGTGCCGCCGTTCAACCTGCGCCGCGAAGGCGGGACTCACTTGGGCTGGACCAGTTTCATCGAGTGCCAGGCGCACCGTCACCCCGCCGTGGTACGGATCAGGGGGCGCGCATGAACCTTACGCTGGTCATCAGCAACCCCGCGCAATTGCTCCACGGTTGCCAGCCCACCCACCGTTTTGCCTTGCACGGCGGCAGCATCGGCAGTGTGGATTGCGACTGGTTGCTCAACGACCGCAGCCGCAGCGTTCGCCCCCACCATTGCCAGATCCACTGGCTGGGCAATCGCGCCTGCGTCACCGATCACTGCGGCCACACCTATGCCAACGGCCATGCCCTGCCCTTGGGCCGTGACACCACCGTGCAGTTGAACGAAGGGGATTTTTTACACATCGGCGACTACCAAATTGCCGTGCATCTGGATGCCCATGCGCTGGCAGACGACCGCCGCCACCTGAGCCAGCGCTCGCTCAATGAACTGCTCACCGGCCGCCGGGATGGCCTTGAAGACTGGAACGCCCACACGCTGCCTTTTTTGCCCCCGACAGACACCAGCACGCACATCTGCCATGAATTCGAGCAGTTGAGTCGCCCTCTGGACCCCGCCCGGGAGAGCGACCCGCTGCTGGCCCTGGAAGCGATCACCGCAGCGCCGCCATTGCACGATGTACTGGATTTTGCAGCCCACGCCAACGCTGACCAACCCCGCGTCGAGCGCGCAAACCCCCACCGCGCCGTGCACCTCGACAGCACGCAGGTGGGCGGCCATATCCGCTTCGCCCTGTTGCTGCTCGGCTGCCTGGCGTTGGTCGGTTGCACCCTGCTCGGCAAGATCGGCCAGGTGATCTGGACACCGTCGATCCCGGTGGGCGGACCTGATGATCAACCCAGCCGCTACTCGTTGAGCCTGTATGCCAGCCACAGCGTCAATCAGCGCCTGATCATCCCCGGAGCCGGCCCCGCCGAAACGCCGATTCGTTCGCCCTATACCGTGAACGTGGAGGCCGCCAGCCCGCAGGCGCTGACCGAGCAATTGCAGGCGCTGCTTGATCACGTTCACGAGACCGTCACGCCGCAGTCAGCGGGCCTGCCAGAGCCCGACGCGGACACACAAATGTCTGTGGTTGAAGCCTCGCCCTTTGGCGACTACGACGCCCCCGGTGTCAGTTTGTCTACCCCGCAAGACGCTGAAGCGCCGCGCTCCATCGCCAGCCCCATCGCGTTCAAGGTGCTGCAACTGAGCGATGACAGCCTGCTGCGCAACGCCAGTCTCCAGACACTGATGGATGACCTGAAAAAGACCTTGGGCAGCACCTGGATCCGCGCCGACGACTACCTGCTGCAGCCGGGCCAATTCAAATTTATCGACCCGCAGAGCCTGGACGAAGACACGCGTTTTATCGCGGTGATCGCCCACTACTACGACGCCGACAACGCCCAGTGGAAGCAGACCCTGCGCGTAGACCCCAAGGGCCATCAATACGCGCTGCTGGTGCAACTGGACGCCGCCAGCGTTGAGCTCAAAGGGGAAACCCGATGAATGCCTTTTCACCCCCTTTCACGCAGAGAGCCCACTGATGAGTTCACGTCACCCGGTCATTTGGTACGAGGGGTTGTTCGTCAAACCCCAGCATTTCCAGCAACAGGCCCGCGCCGCCGAAGCGGCCGTGCAGCAACGCCTCAACAGCCTCAACGACGCGCTCTATGGTTTCAGCGAACTGGCGCTCAACAGCGAGTACCTGAGCTTTGGCAAGATCGCCCTGACCCGGGCACGCGGGATCATGCCCGACGGCAGCGTCTTTGATATTCCCACTGATCAGGCGCCGCCCACCCCGCTGGAAATTACCCACAGCAGTGCGGCCAACCAGACCGTGTTCCTGACGCTGCCGCTCAAGTCGGCTCAGGCCCTGGAAATACGCTGGCCCGAAGGCTATGCCAACAGCCGTTACCTGGCCCAGCAGGTGGATGTGCGTGACACCCACAGCGAAGTCGGCGATGTGACCACGATGAACGTGGCCGTGCCCAACCTCAAGCTGATGCTTGAGGACGAAGACCGCAGCGCCTTCACCTGCATTGCCGTGGGCAAGATCCTCGATAAACGCCCGGACGGCAGCCTGGTGATGGACGAGCATTTTTACCCCACTTGTGTGTCCTTGCAGGCCGTACCGGTGCTGCAGCGCTACCTCGGGGAAGTGGCCGGGCAGATCCGCGAGCGGGCCAAAAACCTGGCTGAACGCATCGGCTCGTCGGGGCAATCCGGGGTGGCCGATGTCACCGATTTCAACCTGCTGCAAACCCTCAACCGGATGTACCCGCTGTTCCAGCACCTGGCCCGGCAACGCCATGTCCACCCCGAGCGGCTGTACATCACCTTCGCCCAGGCCTGCGGCGAACTGGTGACCTTTACCGACGAGGGCCGCCTGCCCCAGGAGTACCCGGCCTACCAGCACGACAACTTGCGGGCCTGCTTCAAACCGCTGGAGCACACCTTGCGCCGGGCGCTGGGGACCGTCTTGCAGCCGCGCGCCGTGTCGCTGCCCATCGTCGCCCAGGAATTCGGCGTGCTCACTGCGCTGCTGGGCGACAAGCGCCTGCTGGACACTGCCGAGTTCATCCTCGCGGTACGCGCCAATCTGCCGCTGGAAACCCTGCGCGAGCAGTTGCCCAAACAGATAAAGATCAGCGCCACCGAAGCCTTGGGCGAACTGGTCAGTTTGCAGTTACCGGGCATTGCCCTGATCCCGCTGCCCGTGGCGCCGCGCCATCTGCCGTTCCATGCCGGCTTCAGCTACTTCGAACTCGACCGTCATCACCCTGGCTGGCAGAGCCTGAGCACGGGCAGCGGGTTTGGCTTCCATGTCGCCGGCGACTTCCCGGAACTAGAGCTGCAGTTCTGGGCGATCAGGAGTGAAAAAAATGAGTGAAGACACCACGCCTGAGTCCCCCATCAAAGCGCTTGAGGACGCGGTTACCCCCGCCCCGCCAGTCATCACAGAGCAAACGCAAACGTACTTGGCCGACCCTGAATTCGAGTTGCGCGGCCTGGCCTGGAACCCGTTGTGCGACCCGGCCATGCCCCTGATCGGCCTGCTGATTCGCCTGCGCCACCTGGACCGGCATGCCGATATCAACGCGCTGTACCGCGACCTGCATAACCAGATCAGCACGATCATGGAAGAGCTCAACTCGCTGGACTATGACCCCGGCGCGCTCAAGGCGTATTCCTACAGCCTGTGCCTGCTGGTGGACGAAGTGGTGATGAGTACCCCGTGGGGCAGGTGTTCAAACTGGAGCACGCGCTCGCTGCTCAGCGTGTTTCATCATGAATCCTGGGGCGGCGAGAAGTTCTTCACCCTGCTCGCCCGCATGGCCACCGACGCCGCCAAATACCAGCACGTGCTGGAGTTCATGTACCTGTGCCTGTGCACGGGCCTCAAGGGCAAACACGGCAACGTGCCCCGAGGCGATGACGAACTGCAACGGATCATCAATCACCTGCACGGCCTCTTGCGCCCGCTGCGCGGTGAGACGCCCAAACGCCTGACCGAGCCCCTGACCCACGTCGCCCCGCGTAACTACCGCATCAAACGCGCGTGGCCGCTGTGGACACCCTGGGCCATGGCGGGCGCGGTGCTGGTCGTGGCGTACACGCTGTACGCCGTGCGTTTGCACGGCATCACCCAGCAAGTGCTGGTTTCCCTCGACCGGATTCTCACGCTGTAGCCGATTTTCAGCGCGCTCGCATCGGGCGCCTGCAAACCCTTGGCCCTTACCGGGCCATAAACCCATGCCGTCACACCGACGGTAGCAACCCCATCGGGTTGTTTTATTGATCGTTACAAGGAGTTTGTCATGCCAACACCTGCCTACATCAGCATCCACGGCCAGACCCAGGGCCACATCACCAAAGGCGCGTTTACCGGAGACTCGGTGGGCAACGTGTATGTGGAAGGCCATGAGGACGAAATTCTGGCCCAGGAAGTCGACCACCTGATCAGCACCCCCACCGACCCGCAAAGCGGCCAGCCTTCGGGGCAACGGGTACACAAACCGCTGATATTCACCAGTGCTTTGAGCAAGGCCTCGCCCATGCTCTACCAGGCGCTGGCCACCGGCGAAATGCTGCCCACCGTTGAGGTCAAGTGGTTCCGCACCTCCACCGATGGCAAACAGGAGCACTTCTTCACCACCAAGCTGGAAGACGCCACCGTCGTCGAAATCCACACCGTTTTGCCCCATGCCCAGGACAGCGATAACGCCAACTACACCCAACTGATCAAGACCAGCCTGGCCTACCGCAAGGTCAGTTGGAGCCACGTGGTTGCAGGGACCGAAGCCTCAGACGACTGGCGCAAGCCGGTTTAACCCACCGCTGTTTCTGCCCGCTCTGGCAGGCAGTTTTATGTGTTCGCCACCGCACGCCCCGTTGCCATGACGGGGCGCGCGGTAGCGTGCCTCAGGAGCGCCCATGCCCCGTCAAAGCGATCTGCGTTTTACCTTCGAGCCCCTGCAAGGCGATGCCTTTGAGGTGGTCGAGTTCAAGCTCGAAGAAGGCTTGTCGCAACCCTTCAAATTAACCTTGGACCTGGTCAGCCACGACCCGGCGGTGGACTTTAATCGTGTCCTCGATTTGGGCGCGCTGTTCACGGTGTGGCGCGGCGAAACGCCGGTGCGCTATGTCCATGGTCTGGTCAGTCTGTTCCGTCAGGGTGACACCGGTTTTCGCCGTACCCGCTACCACGCGGTGATCGAACCGACCTTGGCCCGCGCGGGCCTGCGCTCCAACTGGCGGATGTTTCAGTACAAAACCGTGCCCGAGATCATCACCCTGGTGCTCAAGGGCCAGCGCATCACCGACCTCGAAAAACAGATCTGTTTCGATCACCAGACCCGCGAATACTGCGTGCAGGCGGGCGAAACCGATCTCGACTTTATTGCCCGCCTGGCCGCTGAAGAAGGCCTGCTCTACACCTTCGAACACCGCACCGATGGCCACACCTTGATCCTCACCGATCGTGTTGGCGGCCTTGGCACCATCGGCACCCACAAAGACTGCCCGGTGCTTTACCAGCCCATGGGCGGCGGCGATTCGGCAGAGCCTGCCCTGCATCGCTTCAGTTACACCGAGCAGGTGCGCACCTCTCGCCAGGTGCAGCGCGATTACACCTTCACCCACCCGCGCTACAACCAGCAACACACCGCCGATGGCGGCCTGGCCCTGAAAAACCAGCACAAGGACTACGAGCGCTACGACTACCCCGGCCGCTATAAACGCGATGCGGCGGGTAAACCTTTTACCAAAACCCGCCTCCACGCCTTGCGCAGCGACGCGCGCATGGCCGAACTCGAAGGCGACGACGCCCGCTTGCAACCCGGTCTGGCCTTCGACCTGAGCGAACATCCGCGCCCGGACTTCAACGACCGCTGGCGCAGCATTGCCCTTGAACACACCGGCAAACAACACAGCAGCCTGCAAGAAGAAGCTGGTGGCAGCGACTACAGCACCACCTACCATTTAAAGGCCAGCGCCATCCGCTGGGACGCCGAGTGGAAAGCCCCGTTGCAGCCCAAACCCTGCATCGACGGCCCGCACACCGCCACCGTGGTCGGCCCGCCGGGCGAAGAGATCTACTGCGACGAATGGGGCCGGGTCAAAGTCAGCTTCCCGTGGGACCGCGACAGCCAGGAAAACGACCACAGCTCCTGCTGGATCCGCGTCACCCAAGGCTGGGCCGGCACCTTATGGGGCGCCATGGCCGTGCCGCGCATCGGCCAGGAACTGATCATCAGCTACCTCGACGGCGACCCCGACCAACCCATCGCCACCGGCAGAGCCTACCGCCAGGCCAACCTGCCGCCCTACGAACTGCCCAAACACAAAACCCGCATGACCATCAAAAGCCGCACCCACAAAGGCACGGGGTTTAACGAACTGCGCTTTGAGGATGAGGTGGGGCAACAGGAGGTTTACATCCATGCCGAGCGGGACAAGAACGTTTACATCAAGCATGACAACACGACGTTTGTGGGCAATGACAGGAAGGAGGAAGTTGGCAATGACGAACACCTCTGCATTGCACATGACCAGTCCAATGAGATCGGACGAGACCGCTCGCTGTCCATCGGGCGTAACCATGAGGTCACCATCGGCAAAGACCTTTGGCAGCAGGTCGGCAATGATCGCTACGACTCCACCACCGCCAATCACCAAAGCGAAGTCGGTGGCCACAGCCAAAGCACGATCAAAGGCCAGCATCGTTTGACCGCAGGCCAAGGCATGCATCAAGCCACCACGGTCTATCAACTGCAGGCCAGTGAACGCGTGGTGTTCCAGGGCCCCGGCGGCAGTATCACGCTGGATGCTCAGGGCATCCATCTCAATGGCGTTGCAATCACCTTGCAGGGCCCGGTGACGGCTAAAGCAGCGGGTGAAGGTAATGCCCTGGCGCTGACGTTGCTGCCCGATACAGGCCAGACCTGCGTGGAGAAAAACCGATGACCCCGGCCACTGTTCAGGCATTCGTCGCGCAACACCATGCGCCCGACGACACGCTGTACTTGCTGATCGATCTGTCGGCTGACTGCGCCTCGGACGACCCGTTGCACATTGAGGCGTTGCATCAAACCCTCGGCCGGGAAGCGATTACGCCCCTGCTGCGTCCCGATTTGATGCATACGCCATTAGCTTGCCCCGTGCTCGTGACTCTGGCCGAGCCGGGCAGGTCGCCCTCACAACAGCTGTTGGCACTCTCGGCTCTGCGCGCAAAAGATGATTTTTTCCGCCACAAACGCTATGTGTGTGTGGCTGGCTCAGCAGTGGCGCCAATGCACAGACCGTCAGCGCCCACGTCATCGCTCTGGGCCAACTGACGCAGGGGCAGACATGCACGTATTTCCCGGTGCATGAACCCCTTCGCCTGGAGTTGCTCGTCGCCACTTACCGTCGTAATGAACCGGGGCCGTGGTGGCCAGTTCGACACTGGCTGCTGCCCACTAGCAGCGGCGACAGCGGTATGCTGACAGGCATCCCCGATCAGGGTTCTGCTCCCGACGAGCGCGCTTACGCCATACAGCAGGATGTGCCCATGGTGTCTGCACTGCTGAGCAGTTGGCGGCGGGCGCTGCAAGTGCCACTCACCTATGCACCTGATCGCTGGAACGGCCCTACAGCACTCCCGCCGCTAGCCGCTGCAAAGGCTTACATGCAAATCCGCCAAGCCCGCACGCTGGGGCTCGCACAACAACCCGACCTCCTGACACTGGCCTTGTTCCACCTGATGCTGCACCCGCGCCTGCATGAGCATGCCGGCGTTCGCAGCGTGATCAAGCAGGCTGTCCAAGAACAGCGACCGCTCAGCACCTTGTTTGCTCTCTTCAACGACAGCGCCTGGAGGCAGGTTGTGGAGGATTTATTCTATGCCGGAGCTTGTCCATGACTGTGGGTACACAACTCAACATCGCCATCAGCGAAACGGCCGTTTCAACGGACCGTTGCAGGGCCTGTCAACGTAAGGGCCTGCCCATTCTGCCGTTGCGCCACGCCCTCGTGCCGCGCTCACGGGATGAACAAACCCGACCCGATACAGTACAAACTGATACGCGCATGGGGTTACGCACCTTGCGTGCGGGCTACCTCTATGTGCTGCTGGATCGTTCGATCTGGCAGGCTTATCAGGTGACGCCGGACGGCTATTTGCGCCAGTTCAACCCCTACGAGCCAGCGCCCGCCAACGAGGCTTCTTTGTCCGATGCATGCGTCAGCGCCCATCACGATGGCCCGGCGTCATTCCTCAACATCGACACCGACAAACACGCCACCGCCTGGCTGGCCTTTGCCAGCGACCCTTGGCCTGCCAGCGTGCTGGACGGTTACAAAGCCGGTCGCGCTCCAGAGCGCTTTCAAAAGCTCGACCTCGCCAGCGCACGCGACAATCCGGCCAGCGTCGGCCTGGCCATGAACACTGAAAACCTGCAGGTGGACAAGCAGGTCTACGAGTACCAAGCGCATAAAACCGAAGCCTCATCCGCAGTCCTAACACTTAACCCTCCGGTAAAAGACTGGCGCTTCTACGAGCACTCACAACAAGCGCACACGCCGTATTTTGATAGCGTGCACGGGTTCTACAGCAGGGCCCATCGTGCAGGCGCGCTGAAGGGCTTTGTGATTAGCGCCATCGCGACCCATAAACTCCAGCAAGGCGTACTGGCCTTTGTGCTGGATGACACCATCGGTCTGGTGCAGGAATACAACGGCCTGCGTAACGGCTGGGTCGAGACCCGACAGCAGTGGATGAGCGAGCCAGAGCGGGCCTACAAATACCAGACCTCTCAGCTGTTGCTGGCTATCCGCGTCGTAAACCGTGAAACCGCTGACAATCAGACACCGCCAGCGATTGATCCTGTCAGTGGCGATGGCCCACCGGACTTTTCCAGCCCCGAGGTGCAACGCGAACGACTCGTACGGCAAAGAACCCTGAGCGCCGATGAGGCGCTGGAAGAGCGTTACGACGAACAAGCCCGCGCGCTGTTTCAGCGACTTTATGAAGAGGAGTTGGCGAACTACCAGCGCTATATCGATCAGAGCGCACACGCCTACGTTGCCGCCTGCCGCTCACAGCAGTTTGTACGAATCGAGCAACATGACTACGACGGGGCCAATCGCCCGTCAGGGCTGGCCTACTGTCAAACCATGGCACGCTGCCTGGAGGGCGGCATCAGCGAGGCGCCGCCCCCGCAAGACAAGGGCTCACACACTCAGAACCCTCCTGCAGACACCGGCCCTACGGCATCACTGTGGAGCGATTGGCTTAAAAATCCGCAAAGCCCGGTCTATCGCGCCCTGTTAGTCCGTGACAAAAAACTGCTGGCAGACCTGCTGCCCAGCTTTAACGCTGAGACAGATGAGAGTGAGTGGAACGACACTGAAAAACTCTATTCCACGATTGTCGCGCTCATCGGCAGCGACGAGTTCAAACACTCTGTTCGCCCTCATCTGCAACTGGCCATGGCGCAACTTCTGGGGGCTCTCAACAGCGCAGCGGCCCGCTTGCAACCGGCACTCAGCCCGGCTGTGGCGCGCGTTGTGTCGCGTCTTAACTGTGCCGTGCAACTGCTCTATAACGGCGTGCATCTGACCCAGCTCAAAGTGACGATGACTCTGGGTCAGTACTACGCCCTGCAATCCGAATACCTGTGCAGCCTGCAACAAAAAGCCGCTGATGCCATCGACCGCACCTCGGACAGCGCGAAAGACAAGCTGGGCGAGATCGACCATGAGGCTCGCCAAGCGCGCAAACAGGTACGCCCGATCATCCAGAACGGCCTGCTCAGCCTGGCGGTATTGCACCCTAAAATAGTTGACCATGCCGTGACCATCAGCGTTTGGGTCGAAGGCAAAGTCACCGAACTGCAAGACAGCCTGATGCGCCAGGCCAACCTGGGCGTGGATCATCTGGGCCGAAGCGCACACGCCTTGCTGGTGAACGTCACCGTCGGTTTGGGCACCCTCGACCCGCAAACGCGCAAGCTGCTGCAAGGCCTCAAAGTATCAACCCAACAAGCGGCGCACTGGGTGCGCACCGGCTTTACCGGGCTGCGTGGTGTCGCCACCAGCAGCGAACTGCTGCTGGCCATTGGCGGCCTCTACTTGGCCAGCGACTCATTGAAGAAGAACGTTGAAGAAGCGGAAAAGGCCATTGGGGATAAATCCGATGAGGCCAGGTTGGCGCTGTATGGGAGTAGTTTGGGGGTGTTGGGTAGCAGCGTCGAGATTGTGGGCCTTGCACTGGAAGCTGGCTCAAGCCGACTACAAAAAAGCAACGCACTAAACCCTGCCCGAACAGCAAGGTTTAAAACCCTGGCTAATACCGGACGCTTGCTGGCTAGAGCCGGTGCGACAATTGGCGCAGTTGCTGGTTTATATGATGCGACACAGGCGGGATTTGCAGCTAATCGCAGCTCTAAGGGAGGCGATGCTACTGCGGCATCCAGATATGCATTTTCTGCAATAGTTTCAGGTATTGGAGCCGGGTTTGGCATCTGGGCTGCCGCAACAGGTGCTACAGCGCTGCTAGGTCCACTCGGCATAGCCTTACTGCTCGGTTTAGCAGGATACGCATTGTTCAAATGGGCAGAGGGAGAAGAGTCAACAGCACTCGAGCGTTGGACCCGCCGCTGTTACTTCGGTTATCACAATGAAACACCCCCCATTCATTGGGACAAACCTGAACATGCCGCCATGGCCATTGCCGAACTCAACGCCGCGACCATGGGAGTTGAGGCGGGCGTGAACTTCAGCTTGCGATTCGTTGAAACCTACTCACCCGGCAACATGGGCAAGAGCTCGGCAATCCTCAGGCGACAACTGGAATATCGCTTGATCCTGCCGCTCTTCGATGCCGAGCGTTCGGCGTATCGCTGGTCACTTACGGTCCATCGCCACGGCGATGGTGCGGCCGATCAGTACACGGGCGGTGAAGTCGTGGCGCAAGGCAATTTGAACCCGCCCGAACTGGCGACGCCAGCCAGCAAGCGTCAAACAGCACTGGCCGTTCCCAAACTGCCAAAAAAACCGGATTACCAGGCCAGCAGCACCACACCCACCCTAAATATTCGGACAGTCACGTCCGCCGATGCCCGCACACTGCAAGTAAAAGACATCAAAGGTGCGATTGAGCTGCTGCCCGATAGCCGTCGACACAACATCGAAGCGGCCACTTTGTCCCTGACCTACTGGCCAAATCGCGACATTCTCGATGCCTATGCGGAACTCACCTTAATGGATCACCAGTAAACCACATGGCCTGTCTGCTGTTAGTCCGCTTATTTCGTATCTGTCCTACGGCAAACTTTGCTGTAAGCCATTAACACTTAACTTGCCCTTTTACTGCTGGAAGCCTTCTCGAAAGATCGAAGAGGCAGATGGCTCTTACCTGAACGGGAAAGAACGCATGTTATTTAAAACACCTCTACTCGATAAACCGGCCCCGGGCTGGAAGCGTGATTTACCGGGGCCAAACGAGCCTCCATCCATAGAGCCTTACCCGCCAGTACTCACTAATCCTCCCAATCATGTTGATGATGTGTACCTTGAGTTGGCGCGCGCCACGATGAGGATGCGTGGGGTAGGCGTTTGGCTAGCTCCTTTTAATTTCCTGCTGTCCATAGCTTTCCCGGCCATTCTGATTGTGTATGCAGTCACACAACATAGAGCGCCTTCGCTATCTCTAGTCTTAGTTGGCCTGTGCGGGTGTATTACAGCCCTATGGGCGGGCATGTACTTCTGGAAAATGGACACTGAAGCCCCACGCGACGAGCCCATCCGTTTCAACCGCGCCCGACGCAAGGTCTATGTCTACCGCTTCCGTCACAACGGCCTCAAGCCCTTCAGCCGCAGCGCCTGGGGGGCACGCCCTGAAGTGTATGACTGGGACAATCTGCACGCCGAAGCCTGCAGCATTTATGGCGCCATGGGCAGCGGCGGCTCGACCCAGACAGTCACGCTGGCAGTACTGGAGCCCGGTACTCATAAGGTAGTCGACCGTTTTCACTTCGCCCACGATATCCAGCAAGGTGAAATGTACTGGGCCATGGCCCAGCTCTTTATGCAGCAAGGCCCGCAAGCGCTGCCCTCGTTCCCGCGCCCGCCCCGTGACTGGAACAACGAAAAAATACGCTTCAACCTCGCCCGCCGCCTCGCGCCCAAAGTGCACTGGCCAGAGGCTATCGACCTGGAGTCACGCTCGGCGCCGTCGATGCACGGTTAACCCTCATATTTCGTTCGCCCTGTGGCTGCCTGCTCACTCCGAACTGGAAAGAACACATGTTATTTAAAACACCTCTACTCGATAAACCGGCCCCGGGCTGGAAGCGTGATTTACCGGGGCCAAACGAGCCTCCATCCATAGAGCCTTACCCGCCAGTACTCACTAATCCTCCCAATCATGTTGATGATGTGTACCTTGAGTTGGCGCGCGCCACCGTGAGAACTCGGGGGGTGGGTGTTTGGTTAGCAGTTTTTTTTCTATTGCTATCAATCATCCCCCCCTTCATGTGGATTGCTATTTTTAGAACAACTGGAGATATCCCTTCTTTTGTATTTCATTTCTTCGGTCTCTTTGCGTTTATAGCTCCTATATGGGGAGGTGTGTACATCTGGCGAATGGACACTTCAGCCCCACGCGACGAACCCATCCGTTTCAACCGCGCCCGACGCAAGGTCTATGTCTACCGCTTCCGTCACAACGGCCTCAAGCCTTTCAGCCGCAGCGCCTGGGGAGCACACCCTGAAGTGTATGACTGGGACAATCTGCACGCCGAGGCCTGCAGCATTTATGGCGCTATGGGCAGCGGTGGTCTGATTGAGACGGTCACCTTGGCTGTGCTGGAGCCCGGCACCCGCAAGGTGATTGATCGCTTTCATTTCGCCCATGAGCTGCAGCAAGGTGAAATGTACTGGGCCATGGCCCAGCTCTTTATGCAGCAAGGCCCGCAAGCGCTGCCCTCGTTCCCGCGTCCGCCCCGTGACTGGAACAACGAAAAAATACGTTTCAACCTCGCCCGCCGCCTCGCGCCCAAAGTGCACTGGCCAGAGGCTATCGACCTGGAGTCACGCTCGGCACCGTCGATGCACGACTAACCATTCCTGTTACTGCTTTTAACCCCACGTTCCGTTGCGCAGGTTTCAAGCGCAGCGCAATCCCCCCTGCGACATCAATTTTTGAGGATTTTCTATGCCTGCAGTCGTACTGGTCGGCCATGACCACATTTGCCCGCTGTGCGGCCCCACCACGGTTAACAGTGGCGCAGCAGCGTTCAATATCAACAACAGCGCGGTCGCGCGTGTTGGCGACACTTTGGGTTGCGGTGCTGTCATTACCAGCGGTTCGGCTCTGATGACCATCGAGGGCAAAGCCGTCGCACGCGTAGGCGATACCACTGACCACGGCGGATCGCTGGAAAACGGCGACGGCAGTTGGCTGGTCGATTAACGCTTACCAATGACCAGGAGACGCCCATGTGCCATCAACACGATCTGCGCCTTATCTTCGAGCCCCTGCCGGACGATGCCTGTGAGGTTTTTCTACAGATTTTGACCAGTTGGTTTCGCCTGAAGCCCACCGGTGTTCAACGCCCTCGTGCGAGGAGGCGTCATGGAATTTCGTAACCTGACGCCCTTCGATGCGCTGTGTTTTAGCGCCCTGGGTGTAGACGATCAAGAGTATCCGGTACTGGCCATGAAGGTCGGTTATCGGTTGTTGCCGGTGGATGGCCAACCGGGGCAATTGCGCGCCGAGGTCATGGACGTTAAGCCCGTGGCGTTGTGTACCGATGACGCCTATTACGGTGAAGAAGGGACCAGCAGCGTCAGCGAAGAAAGCGACCTGGCCCCCTTTAAACCGCGCTGTGATGTGATCGTGGTGGGACTGGCACATGCGCCGCAGGGCTTGCCGGCCACGTCGTGGAACGCAGGCGTGCGCTTGAGCATTCCGGTGGCGTACGAGCACAGAGACGTGCCGCTGCCCGAACCATTGAGCCCCGGCGAACGGTTGAACGAATACCAGCTTCAAGAATGGCAAGCGAAACGCGTGGCCGCCGCCAAGGCACACGCCAATGCCCCTACCCGGAGCAATCTGCTGGACAAGCAGTTGCGTTTTAGCGGGCCACGGCAGTTTAAAGACAGCCTGTTTGGCGGTTGGCAACTGACTCAAGCACAGCCCGTTCTGAGCGTTCCGCTGCGCTGGGAATATGCCTTTGGCGGCAGCAGCGTGGTGCGCAACCCCGAACACCTGTTAAAGCCTGACAGCCCGGAGTATCTGCTCAACGAGGTCTGCTACAGCAACCCGCTGGGCAGCGGCTGGATCGAGAAACGCCAGGAGCAGTTGGGCTTCAAGCTGGATGCGCCCCTGCGGGTGCTGCCCGCGCCTCAAATCGAAGCAATCGACAGGCCCGTGTTGCACCTGGATAAAGCCAAACACCCTGATGGACTGCTCGACTCCACGCAAATGATGCAGGTGGCCGGCACCTACAAATACCAACCTGAAGGTTTTGGTGTGGTCGGCCGGGCCTGGGCACCGCGACTGGCTCTGGCCGGTAACTACGACGCTGTATGGCAAGCAGAGCGCTGGCCGGGTCTGCCTTATGACTTTGACTTCGCCTACTGGAACGGTGCGCCCACCGATCAACAGATCGAATTTCCACCGCCCAACCTGCGCATCGAACTCTTCAACTTGACCGACCCGAGCCTGACACCAAGCGGATACGCGCAGGTGGAAATGCCCGGCCATCGAGCGTTTGTGTTGTTGCGTTTGTTCAACGGCGCCTTGCTGCCGCTGCCCATGCTCACCGACACCCTGCGCATCGACACCGAGGCCATGACCCTGGTGCTGACCCATCGCATCAGCCTGCCCAATAACCTCGATATCCGGGTGCTCGAAGCGCGCTTTGAGACCGATCCGGCGGCGCAACTAATCAAGCGCTCGCAGCGGGAGGTGCATTGATTGGGCGGATGCCTGTTTGGGTAGGGAGTAAAAAGTACAGACATAAAAAAAGAGGCCTAAGAGGCCTCTTTTTTTAATGCTTTAAACAGTGGCTGAGCACTCTTTAAAACAAGAATATGGAGCGGGAAACGAGACTCGAACTCGCGACCCCGACCTTGGCAAGGTCGTGCTCTACCAACTGAGCTATTCCCGCAATAATGGCGTCCCCTAGGGGACTCGAACCCCTGTTACCGCCGTGAAAGGGCGGTGTCCTAGGCCACTAGACGAAGGGGACGTTGCCCGAAACGTACACTGTACATTTCAGTGCCAACTACGCTCACCTAAGTGTGCGCTTTGGCTTTCACTCAACCCCGCCCGAGAGCGAAGCTGCTTAAAAATGGAGCGGGAAACGAGACTCGAACTCGCGACCCCGACCTTGGCAAGGTCGTGCTCTACCAACTGAGCTATTCCCGCAATAATGGCGTCCCCTAGGGGACTCGAACCCCTGTTACCGCCGTGAAAGGGCGGTGTCCTAGGCCACTAGACGAAGGGGACGTTGCCCGAAACGTACACTGTACATTTCAGTGCCAACTGCACTCACCGAAGTGTGTGCTTTGGCTTTCACTCAACCCCGCCCGAGAGCGAAGCTGCTTAAAAATGGAGCGGGAAACGAGACTCGAACTCGCGACCCCGACCTTGGCAAGGTCGTGCTCTACCAACTGAGCTATTCCCGCATTGGCGTCCCCTAGGGGACTCGAACCCCTGTTACCGCCGTGAAAGGGCGGTGTCCTAGGCCACTAGACGAAGGGGACACACTACAACTTCACTGGTTACATGCGTTTCGCTGTTCGCTTTACGCTGCAATTGGCGCGCATTCTAGGGATGGTTTTGGAAGTCGTCAACCCCAATATGAAAATTTATTGAAATCAATGACTTCCCGCCCTTCTAAGCCTTTTCCTACATAGTGTGACGTATGACTCCTAGGGCCTATATTCCGGCCTCCTACAAGGCGCTATGATGATCAGGCTTGAGTGATGGCCAAATGCACCTATCGAATATGGACCTCTCTATAGATAGCCAACCGCCTGACCCCAATGAACTAACGCACCTGTTTAAGATCAAGCCTATTAGCAACATTGTCTGGCACACTCTATTGCAGGCAGACCACCCGAAGAGGTTTTAACGTTGACGCCTTCCATCATCACCCTGCTCGTCGTTGCCGGGATCGTGCTTTTGATCGCCATCGGCTACATCAACCACATGGTGGAACACAACAAGGTGGAAAAAGCTCGGCTCAAAACCGAACTTAATGACCGTATTCGCCGTTGCAGTGAAGTCAACGAGACCTTTCCCGGGCAACTGATGACGTCGGCACTCAAGTTGTTGCTGACCCGCCTTGAACTCAATGCCACCCAACGTCTGTTGCTGCTGCAAAAATCCGACGCCAGCTTAAAAGCACGGGTTGCCGAGCTTGAAGCACTGGTTGCGCAAGGTGAGTCGATCCCGGTCAACAATCCGCCCAACCCGATCATGACCGAAGCCAAGGCCAAAGATGTGCGCTTTCTGCTGGAAACGCTGCATGGCCAGATCACCCGCGCCGCCAAAGATCGGTTACTGCCCGCCAATGAAGCCAAGCACTGGCTTAAAGAGATCCGTCACCTGCTGGTAGTGCTGCATATTGAGTTCTTCAATAACCTTGGCCAGTTGGCCTTCCAGCAAAACCAGCCGGGTCAGGCGCGCCTGGCCTATGAGCGCGGCGTGCAGTATTTGCGCAAGCAGGCCGACCCTGCCCCGTATGGCCAGTCACTCAAAGCGTTTGAAGCACAATTGGTGCGCGCCAATGCCCTGCTGCAAAGCACGCTGGAGCCCAGCAGCGATGAGGTCAACGCGCTGACTGAAGGGCTTAAAACCGATGAGGCTGAGGGCGACTGGAAGAAGAAAGCTATTTACGACTAAAAGCCTGTGACGTGCCGGTATTCGAGCCTTGCGAGGCTAGGCCCGCAGAAAGGCGCATACAGTGTCAGCACATGGATTTTTGAAGCAGCGCCCAGGACGGGCAAAGGTATGAAACACACAAAGGCAGCCACGCAGGCTGCCTTTGTGTTTGACGTCAGGCTACCGGATTGATTGGCTTTTCCGGGTACCACACGTCCAGCAGCGGGCTCACTTCAACGCTGGTCAGCTCTGGACGAGCTTTCAACCAGGCTTCAACAGCAGCACGTTGCTCTTCGCTGACCGAACCGCGCTTCTGCAGGCAAACCAGACCGTAGTCGTCGCCGCCAACATAGCCCAGGCCGTTAGCTTCCATGGCTTCTTTCAAGAAAGCGTCAAGGAATGCGTCGACAGCCTCATCCGACAGGTCTTCTTTGAAATCCAGGTTCAGCTCAAAACCCAGCTCCTGAAATTCATCAACGCACAGTTTTTTGCGCAGACGCTGGGAACGATTAGTAGCCATTGAACAATCCTCTTAAGTAATTACCGGCGGCACTTTACCAGCTTCAGGCTGGCGCTGCCCGGTTGCATGTGAGCGACTCATCGTTTTATGCATTAAATAAGTCAATCCCTGGCCTACGCTAATGCACAAGCCCGATAACCTTGGGGCATAATGCCAACACTTTTATGACCATCGAGGGACTTTTTGTTCATGCCCTCTTATTTTCCCCCTCGCCTGCAGGGTTTTACTTTTGATGATTAAATCTTTACGACCATTGTTTCTGGCCAGCCTATTTTTGCCGCTCGCCTTCGGCGCCAATGCCGCCCCTGTCAACGCCACTCTTACTCCGAAAGTCCAGCAAGCGCTCAAGACCAACAAGCTGCAAGACGACGCGCTGTCCCTGGTATTGCTGCCACTGACCGGCCCGGGTGTTCCGACCGTCTTCAATGCTGATGTGTCGATGAACCCGGCGTCCACCATGAAACTGGTGACCACCTATGCAGCCCTGGAAATGCTCGGCCCGACCCACCAGTGGAAAACCGAGTTCTACACCGACGGCACCCTGAACAACGGTATTTTGCAGGGCAACCTGTACCTCAAGGGCGGCGGCGACCCCAAGCTCAACATGGAGAAGCTCTGGCTGTTGATGCGCGACCTGCGGGCCAACGGCGTGCAGCAAATCACCGGCGACCTGGTACTGGATCGCAATTTCTTCGAACAACCGCAATTGCCGGTGTTCAACGATGACGGCAATGACGAAAACAAGCCGTTCCTGGTCAAACCCGACGCTCTGATGGTCAACCTCAAAGCCTTGCGCTTTGTAGCGCGTAACGATTCGGGCAAGGTGCTGGTCTCGGTAGAGCCGCCTATTGCGAGCATCCGCATCGACAATCAGGTCAAGGCCATCAACGCCAAGCAATGCACCGGCGATGTCCGCTACAACCCCGTCACCCAAGCCGACGGCTCGGTAATTGTCACCGTCAGCGGGCAACTGGCAGACGGCTGCAACTCTCAGACGTATCTGTCCTTGCTTGATCACGCGACCTACACCGCCGGCGCCGTGCGCGCCATCTGGAAAGAGCTGGGCGGCAGCATTCAGGGTCAGGACCGTCAGGCCAGCGTCCCTAAAGGTGCAAAACTGCTGGCTCGCGCCTACTCGCCTGACCTGGCCGAGATCATTCGCGACATCAACAAATACAGCAACAACACCATGGCCCAGCAGTTGTTCCTCAGCCTCGGCGCTCAGTTCCGTACCGATGCCGACGGCGATGACGCCAAAGCCGCGCAGCGCGTGATCCGCCAATGGCTGGCCAAAAAAGGCATTACAGCGCCGCATCTGGTCATGGAGAACGGCTCCGGTCTGTCGCGTGCCGAGCGTGTGAGCGCACGTGAAATGGCGCAAATGCTTCAAGCCGCCTGGAAAAGCCCCTACGCCGCCGAGTTCATCAGTTCCCTGCCGATCGCAGGTAAAGACGGCACTATGCGCAAGCGCCTGAAAACCACAGCGATGAACGGTCAGGCACACATCAAGACAGGCACCCTGAATACCGTGCGCGCCATTTCCGGCTTTAGCCGCGACAGCAACGGCGACACCTGGGCCGTGGTCGCCATCCTGAACGACCCGCGCCCGTGGGGTGCGTCTTCGATTCTCGATCAGGTATTGCTAGACCTGTATCGCCAGCCAGCCGTGGCTAACCGCGCGGTGTCTATCGCGCCATAACGTCAGGCAGGCAATAAAAAACGCCCCCGATCGCAAGAAAGGGGGCGTTTTTTATGGGCTGATTACCGCCGGGGCAGCATCAGCGGGCAGTGATTTTCCAGGCCCGGTGGATTTTGCTGTTACGGGCAAAGTCCGGATCGATGGTGCTCGCGGTAATTTCTTCAACGGCATAACGCGCGGCCAGATGCTCATCCAGAACGAACTTGCGGAAGTTGTTCGAGAAGTACAGCACGCCGCCCGGCGCCAGACGCGCCATGGCCAGATCGAGCAACTGCACGTGGTCACGCTGAACGTCGAAGATGCCTTCCATGCGCTTGGAGTTGGAGAAGGTCGGCGGATCAATGAAGATCAAGTCGTACTCTTCACGACAGGCATCCAGCCAGGCCATCACATCGCCCTGCTCCAGGCGGTTTTTGTCCGAGAAACCGTTCAGCGACAGGTTACGCCGCGCCCAGTCCAGATACGTCTTGGACAAGTCAACGCTGGTGGTGCTGCGCGCACCGCCTTTGGCAGCGTGCACACTCGCCGTTGCGGTGTAGCAGTACAGGTTGAGGAAGCGTTTGCCGGCCGCCTCTTTCTGGATGCGCATGCGGATTGGACGGTGATCAAGGAACAGCCCGGTGTCCAGATAATCGGTGAGGTTCACCAGCAGCTTTACGCCACCTTCCATCACTTCGGTGAACTTGCCCTGCGCGCTTTGACGCTCGTACTGCTTGGTGCCGCTCTGACGCTCACGGCGTTTGACGATCACCCGGCTCTTGTCGATGTTCAGCGCCTGTGGAATCGCCGCCAGGGCATCGAACATACGGGCTGAGGCTTTTTCCGGGTCAACCGATTTAGGCGCTGCGTATTCCTGGACATGGACCCAGTCGTGATACAGGTCGATCGCCATCGAGTACTCAGGCATGTCGGCGTCGTAAACGCGGTAACAATCAATCCCCTCGCGTTTGACCCATTTACCCAGTGCCTTGAGGTTCTTTTGCAGACGGTTGGCAAACATCTGCCCGCCTTCGCTCAAGCGCGGTTGCTCGATCACCACCGGTGCAGGCTTGATCGGGTTGCCGTTCTTGTTGAACTGCTGCTGCACAGGCGCTTCGACCACAGACTCAGCCTGTTCACGCTCGGCCTGACGTTGCTCAGGGGTGCGACGCTCACCCGTCACGAACTGATCCGGGGTGACCTTGATCAACAGCAACTTGCACGGCAAAGCGCCGTTCCAGAACGAATACTGCTTGTGGCTGCGAATGCCCATGCGCTTGCCCAGATCCGGGGCGCCGGTGAACACCGCCGCTTCCCAGTTCAGACACGCCTGACGCAGACGCTCACCGAGGTTCTGGTAGAGATAAAGCAAGCTTGCTTCATCGCCCAGACGCTCGCCGTACGGCGGGTTGCAGATCACCAGGCCTTTCTGGTTTTGATCTGGGCGCGGCTCAAAGGTCGCCACTTCACCCTGGTAAATCTTGATCCAGTGGCTCAGGCCAGCCCGCTCGATGTTGTTGCGCGCGGGCTGAATCAGCCGTGGATCGGCCTCGTATCCGCGAATCCATAGCGGTGGCTTGGCCATGCCGATTTCTGCGCGCTCAGTGGCTTCTTCATGGAGTTTTTTCCAGATGGCCGGTACGTGACCCAACCAGGCATCAAAGCCCCAGTGAATGCGATTGAGGTTCGGCGCAATGTCGGCGGCGATCATTGCGCCCTCGACCAGAAACGTACCCACACCGCACATCGGGTCAGCCAGTGCGGCGCCCTCAGCGGCCATGCGCGGCCAGCCGGCACGGATCAGCACGGCGGCGGCGAGGTTTTCTTTCAGGGGCGCAGCACCTTGCTGCAGACGGTAGCCACGCTGGTGCAGGCTGCTGCCCGACAGGTCCAGGGACAGAATCGCTTCACCGCGATCCAGGCGCAGGTGGATACGCAAGTCCGGGCTGAACTTGTCAATCGACGGGCGCTCACCAGACGGCGTACGCAGCTTGTCGACGATGGCGTCCTTGACCTTCAAAGCACCAAAGTGAGTGTTATCGATGCCCGAGCCATGCCCGCTGAATTCAACGGCCAGGGTGCCGTCCGGGACCATGTGATCATGCCAGTCAACGTCAAGCACGCCGTTATACAGGTCTTCGGCGTTCTTCATCGGGAAGCGCTTGAGGACCAGCAACACGCGGTTGGCAAGGCGCGACCACAGACACAGGCGATAGGCAGTTTCCATATCTGCCAAGCCACGAATGGCCGAGGTGTGCTCGCGAGCTTCCTCAAGACCAAGGCCAATAGCCTCCTCGAGGAGCAGACCTTCAAGGCCTTTAGGGCAGGTAAGGAAGAGTTCGTTACGATCCGACATGGGATTCCTGAGCTTTTAGCTTTCTGTGGGCAGGCAACGCATCGCCTGCTCCGTTTTCAATCAAGCGCTTTTCTTGAAGAGCGCTCGCGTGGCACGAAACTGTGCCGTTCCACTTCAGCAACAACACCCACCCTGAGGCAGAGTGAGTCTAGACGCTGAGGCAGGTCATTCATTAAGAAACAATTGGTCATATTCAGACCCTTCGTCGAATAGTGCCCAAATGGAGCAGGCAGCTATTAGCAACGGAGAATGAAACTCATCATCTTTGCAAGCGCTCGTCCTGTCAGGCTTTTGCCGGAGCCGGACGAGTAAAAACAGCCTGTCTTATGGCTGTAACACCATTTTCGTTACGTGCTTATGACAAAACGATCATTCCCTCACCCGAGTGCATTGGTTAGAACTGGACTCAGGTTGTCGCCGCACAGGCAACAACAGAAAGGCTCGCCACGCCGGCAGCGAGCACCCCCGACGGCAGATCAGTCTGCCCCGACCTTTGGAAGGTCGACGCTAAATAAAACAGTCAACAAGTGAGGGAAACACCCTATGAGAAGACTTAAGCGTGATCCGTTGGAAAGAGCATTTTTGCGCGGATATCAAAATGGCGTACATGGTAAATCCCGTGAGCTTTGCCCATTTACTCTACCGTCGGTACGTCAAGCCTGGATTAACGGCTGGCGCGAAGGACGCGGCGACAACTGGGACGGTATGACTGGCACTGCGGGCATCCACAGACTCAACGAAATCAACGCCGTCGGCTAACACTGGACACCTTCCGACATCACCTTGAAGCGACAACGATTTAACCTTGCCGTCCTATCCAGGCGGCGGGCTTCGGCCCAAGGGCTCCTAAAGGAGCCCTTTTTTATTCCCGCACGCCAGGCGCTGCCCGTTACTTGCGCGGTAACGCTGCAATGGCATCAACCGATTCGCGAATCAGCGCCGGGCCTTTGTAGATAAAGCCTGAGTAGATCTGCACCAGGCTCGCACCCGCGGCGATTTTCTCAGCCGCGTGCTTGCCTTCTGTAATCCCGCCGGCCGCGATGATCGGCAAACGCCCTGCCAGTTCAGCGGCCAGCACCTTGACGGTGTGCGTGCTTTTTTCGAGCACCGGGGCGCCAGACAAGCCGCCCGCCTCATCCCCATGGGCCAAACCTTCTACGCCGACGCGGCTGAGCGTGGTGTTAGTGGCGATAACAGCGTCCATGCCGGTCTCCAGCAGCGCCTGAGCCACGAGCACGGTTTCTTCGTCGCTCATGTCCGGTGCGATCTTGATCGCCAGCGGTACGCGCTTGCCGTGGCGCTGCGTCAGTTCGTTCTGACGCAGTTGTAGGGCTTCGAGCAACTGCTTGAGCGAATCACCGAACTGCAAGCTGCGCAAACCCGGTGTGTTCGGCGAACTGACGTTGACGGTGACGTAGCTGGCGTGGGCATACACCTTGTCCAGGCAGATCAGGTAATCGTCGACGGCACGCTCAACCGGCGTGTCGAAGTTCTTGCCGATATTGATGCCCAGAATGCCGCTGTAGCGGGCCGCCTGAACGCGACTCAGCAAATGATCAACCCCAAGGTTGTTAAAGCCCATGCGGTTGATGATGGCCTGCGCTTCCGGCAAGCGAAAAATACGGGGTTTTGGATTGCCTGGCTGAGGGCGCGGCGTGACCGTGCCGATCTCAACAAAGCCAAAACCCAATTGGGCGAAACCATCGATGGCTGCGCCGTTTTTATCCAGACCGGCAGCCAGACCGACCGGGTTTGGAAAATTCAGCCCCATGACTGTCACTGGCAGCTTCGCCGGTGCCTTGCACAACAAACCATTAAGCCCCAGACGGCCGCCCGCCCCGATCAAATCCAGCGACAGATCGTGAGAGGCTTCAGGGGACAGTTTGAAAAGCAGCTGGCGGGCCAGGTTATACATGGGCGCAATGGACTCGAAGGGTAACGGAAAGTGGGCGCAATTATAGCCGCGCCGCCTGGCAAATCACAGGCAAAGAAAAACCCGGCCTGAGCCGGGTTTTTCTGGCAGCTTATCTAAAATTAATTAGATTGAGCTTGTACAACGGCTTCAACGCGACGGTTCAGAGCGCGGCCTTCGTCAGTTGCGTTAGTCGCAACTGGATCTGCCTTACCGTGACCAACTGCGTCTACACGGCCAGCCGAAACACCTTGCTGTACCAGAGCCTGACGCACAGAGTCAGCACGACGCTGGGACAGTTTCAGGTTGTAAGCATCGGTACCGACGCTGTCAGTGTAACCATTCACAGTAGTGCTGGTCGCAGGGTACTGCTGCATGAACTGAGCAACGTTCTTGATGTCTGGCAGGTACTGAGACTTAACAACGGCTTTGTCGAAGTCGAACTTCACGTCCAGCTCAACTTTAACCACTTCAGCGATCGGAGCTTCTGGTTCTGGCTCAGCGATTGGTGCTGGAGCTGGAACTGGAGCAGGAGCTACTTTGCCACCGCTGCCACCGAAGTTCACACCCAGACCAACGGTAGGAGCGTAGTCCCAACGGCCGTTGTCCAGTTTGTAGTCAGCTTCAACGCCTGCACGGGCGAACAGGTTGTCAGTGATGTACCACTTAACACCGGCGCCAGCAGTCAGGAAAGTCGACTTGTCACGGCCGCTGTGGCCATCAGCTACAACGTTCGACAGGCTCTTGTGAGCAACACCGCCGGAAACGTATGGACGCAGAGCGTCGCCTACGGTGCCGAAGTGGTACTGAGCGTTCAGACCAAAGTTGTCGCCTTGCAGCTTCTGGTTGCCAGTGTTGGTCGACGAACGAGTGTAGTTGGTCTTGTCGTAAGCGAAGTTGATCGACACGTCATCAGTGATGAAGTAACCGATCGATGCGCCTGGGTTGTAACCGTCTTGTACGTGGTTGACGCTGTCGTTGTACTGTTTTTTGTAGAACAGTTCACCCTCGACCGCGCCTTGGCCTTGTGCCAGGGCACCGAACGAAGTTGCGGCTACAAAGGAACCAATGGCAATGCCCAAGGTGTTTTTCAGTTTCATCCGTTAAATCCCCATCTGGTGATTGTAAAGCAGTCCCACATACCGGGGGACAACTCGGCGGCAAGTCTATCAGACCTTGCCTACACGTAGAGCCATTTGCACTGAACTAAGTTTCAGCAAGACCTGCAAATTTCTCACGCAATTTATCAAGAGCGCGCTTGTATCTCATCTTCGTCGCGCTCAAACCCATATGCATTATGTCTGCGATTTCCTGAAATTCCAGTTCTGCGACAAAACGCAGCACTAAAATTTCGCGATCAATCGGATTCACATGCACCAACCAGCGATCAAGTCCGCCCTTTTCCTCAGGTTTCGGCGCCTTTTCCTCAGACGCTTCCTCAAGGGGGTCAATACTTAATGCGTCCATCAAGCGACGCTTTCGCCGTTCCTTTCGATACTGTGTGATGCATTCGTTGTAAGTGATGCTATATAGCCATGTCTTGAATTTCGATTTTCCTTCGAAATTTTTCAGGCCGTACAACACCTTAAGCATCACTTCCTGACAGACATCATCCGCGTCCCTATCGTTCCCTAAATACCTTGAACAAACGTTGAACAAAGTGCGTTGATAGCGACGCATCAATTCTTCATAAGCACGCGTAACGTGAAACAACTCATCATGCGCGCGCGCAACCAACTCCTCATCAGAGAGCTCGCGGGGATCGTAGCGCATGGATAGCGATTGGGCTTTATTCAAAACGAGTCGTGCCGACAGTCAGGTCAATGGCCACCGTATCAGCCTTCAAAGCAGGCATTTTTACGGCGGCATACATTAGCAGGGTTTGCCGCATTAGCGGCTTGTCACGTGCTGCTCCAGCAAGATCCGATTGGAAATGGAGACTAGCTCACCTTCCTCGGTCAGCAACGTGGTTTTAACCGTGCCGATCTCTTCGATCTGCCCTTCGACCTCGCCAACTCGCACTTCTTGCCCAACTTGGTACAACTCACGCACATAGATCCCGGCCAAAATCTGACCGGCAATTTCACGACTTCCCAAGCCCATGGCCAAGGCCACAGCCAGACCAACGGTAATCAACACAATCACAATCACGTGGTTCAGCAGGTCGGTTTTGACCTCCAACTGACTGATAGCCACGGAAATACTGATGATGATGACCAGCCCCTGGGCAACACGCCCCAGGCCGCTTGCGTAATCAAACCCGACGCTCTCGGCCGCTCCCCGCACCAGGCCATTGAGCAACTGTGCAAGCAGCACACCCGCCAACAACACTAGCAAAGCTCCGAAAACCTTGGGCAAATAAACCGTAAAAATATCCAGTGCCGCAGAAACGCGGTCCAGCCCCAGCGATTGCGCCGCCGACACCAGAAACACCAGCAGGATGAACCAGTAAACAATTTTGCCGATGAGGATCGAGATCGGCACCTTGATGCCAATGCGAGCCAGAATCTTGGTCAGGCCGGTGCCGCCCATGAGGCGATCGAGGCCCAACTTTGCGAGCAACTTGGACAGCAGGGTATCGAGCAGTTTGGCAACCACGAAGCCCAGCAGTACGACAACCAGCGCCCCGAAAAGGTTCGGGATGAAGTTGGCAATTTTAGTCCACAGGGCAGTCATTGCCGTGACCAGGCTCTGAGTCCAGAGATCAAGTTCCATGTTCAATCAGCCTTATCAACAGGGCGAGCAGCAGGTTTGCGCCGCGAAACGGGCGCAATATGGGCCGAACCGCTATTCAATGCAATCGTCAGCGCTTGCATCCAGCGACCGGGCAGGCTGAAGAGATCGCCCGCGCCTACCTGGCGATTGGCGGTTTTCAGCACTCGCCCTAAACACGCATCATCGTCACGGCTGGATGACGGCGTTTTGAGCATTTCACGTAGCGACTGTTCAAACGGATCGTGCATATGCACCTCTCGGTATCTCAGTGAAAGACGCAAGCCACTTTAATCGGGTCACATTCCGCGCCCGTTCAAAGCCACTGCAAACGTCGATAAAACCACCACTGCACGACGGCAATCACCACCATCAGGCTGCAAACCACGGGAAAACCCCAGGGATTATTAGAGAACGGCACGCCGCCCACATTGATCCCGAGCAAGCCCGTGAGAAATGTAATCGGTAAAAAGATCCCGGTGATCACCCCGAAGCGGTACATGATGCGGCTCATGCGCTCGCTCATGCGCCGGTCTACGGCTTCAAGCACCAGCCCCACGCGCTCTCGCGTGAGTTCGAGCTCTTCCAGGTAACGCGTCAGGCTGTTGTTGAGCTCGTTCCAGTAATCGAGCACATCACTGCTGAACCACGGGATTTTTGTTCGCGCGAGCTGCCCGAAAATGTCCCGTTGTGGCGCCAGAAAACGACGCAAACCAGCGGCTCTTCGACGGATCGGCAAAATAGCACCGTGTTCCGGCGTATACCGTTCGTCGGCATCTATCTTATCTTCTTCGTCATCGACGATTTCGGACAGGTCGCCGATCAAGTCCTGGACCTTCAGCGTCAGGTTTTGAGCCAGATACAAGATCAATTCGGCGGGATCTTTCGGGCCATCGCCTTGCTCAAAATCACTGAGCATTTCATCAATGGCACGCAACCTTCGCAAACGCAGTGAGATAACCCGCTGCGAACTGCCAAAGATGCGCAGCGAAACCATGTCTTCCGGCTCAGCGCCCGGATTGAGGTTAACCCCGCGCAAAAACAGCAACAGTTCGTTGTTGGGCAAGGTCAGCAGACGGGGACGGGTGTTTTCTTCGAGCAGCAAATCACAACTGAAATCGCTCAAACCACTGGAACCGCGCAACCAGGTCTGGGCTTGCGGGTGACTGCGATCCCAGTGCAACCAAAGGCTTTCATGACTTTGCAGTTCTAGCGTGTCCAGCTCAGTACGCGGGATATGGCGAGCACCGCCCTTACCGTCCAGCACCAGGGCGTACACCAGCCCCCACTGTGCGTTGTCTTCCTCTTGCATCCGTGGTCCTTGTGATTAGAGCGGTGAGCTTTTGCCCTGAATCATGTCGGCATTTTCAGAGCTGAGGGCGAAATAATAACGCCATTGTTATCGGCATAAATGAATTCTCCGGGACGGAACGTGACACCCGCAAAGGTCACCGCCACGTTCAAATCGCCAATACCGCGCTTGTCAGTCTTCATCGGGTGGCTCGCCAGCGCCTGAACGCCCAGGTTTGTTTGTGCAATCACGTCGACGTCACGGATGCAGCCGTAAATCACCAAACCTTCCCAGCCATTTTTAGCGGCCTTTTCAGCCAGCATGTCGCCCAGCAACGCCCGGCGCAGGGAACCGCCGCCATCCACCACCAGCACTTTGCCATGCCCCTTGAGTTCAACCTGCTCTTTGACCAGCGAGTTGTCTTCAAAGCACTTGATGGTCACGATCTCACCACCAAAGGAATCACGCCCGCCAAAGTTGCTGAACAGGGGGTCCAGCACTTGCACCAGCTCTGGATAGGCATCGCACAAGTCGGGGGTAAGGTAGTGATTCATGAACTAGCTCCTGTTAAAGGTGGGCGCAGCAAGATGAAAAACGGCAGCACTACTGTTATAGACGTTCTGACGAGCGCTGGCGTTAAACATGCCGCGCACTCGCCAATGAGAACTCATTAGCTAACCGGCCACAAAATATGACCAGAAACACCACAAGCGTCATATAGTAGCCGCAACCACTACCCGCCGAAACCCCCTCCCCCTTGCCGAGCGGTTTCAATCAACGCATCTCAGCGTGGGTCAGCCAGTTCAGCACCCGTGGCCACACCTCTTGCTGAGCCGCCGGGCTCACCAGCATGTCGACATGATTAAAGTCAGAGCTGAACCCCTGCTCGCGTCCCAGGCACACAAACTGGCGCTGCGCGGCGCCCAGTTGGTCATACAGTTTGCGGCAAGCCCACTCCGGTGTTTGTCGGTCGCCCTCCGCGGCAACCACCAGCACCGGCAGTTCAACCTGTGCCAAGCCGGCCCACCAATCGCGATCCGCGTCTTTAAAACGGCCCATAAAGCCATTCCAGCGCAGGGTTTCGAGTGCGATGCTGACCGGTTCATCTTCAGGGCCACGTTTGAGACGGGTGCCTGACAACTGCGCAAATCGCTTCAACAACAGGTAAGCGCCCCACTGCACCGGCGGGATTTTCAGCGACCAGTAGCGGCGATTGATCTGACAGCCAAAAAACGCCGCCGAGGCCACGTCGGCCGCCTGCAGATACTCACCGCCCAGGGCCGCCGCCAGGCTGATAGCGCCTTGTGAATGGCCGATCCAATGCGGCGTTTGCCCGCTTTGCTCACGCACAAACGCACCAATGGCTGGCAAATCGTAGCGGGCGTAATCCGCCACCCGATTTTTGGCCCAGTGAATATTGCGCGACGACAAGCCATGGCCACGCATTTCAGGCAGCCACACATCAATGCCGGCCCGGGCCAAAAAGGCCCCCAGCCCGACACCTTTGGGCGAATACCAGAAGCGTCGATTGGAAAAACTGCCGTGCAACAAAATGACCGGCACACCCCGCACCTGGCCCGCATCGGCCATGCCCAGACGGGTCACCACCAACTCCACGGAAATATCCGGGCTGTTGGCGGGCTTCAAGCGATAAACGTCTTCGCTCAGATCACCCCGACGCTCAGCGCTGATCAGGGCAACGGGAAATAAATGGCTGCTGCTTTGCATAATGCTCTTGCACAAAAAAGGGCGAATCCGAACACGAACTCGCCCTAACACGTATAGAGAGCAAGGCAACCCATGGGTTGCCCTGCCCCTTCTCTCAACGACTCAAGCTTGCGCTTGGCCTTCAGCCAGGAAGAACCAGGTTTCCAGTACGGTGTCCGGGTTCAACGACACGCTTTCAATGCCTTGCTCCATCAGCCACAGCGCCAGATCCGGGTGATCGGATGGGCCCTGACCGCAAATACCGATGTATTTGCCAGCCTTGTTGCACGCCTGAATAGCGTTGGACAGCAGCTTTTTAACGGCCGGGTTACGCTCGTCAAACAAGTGAGCGATCACGCCGGAGTCACGGTCCAGGCCCAGGGTCAACTGAGTCAGGTCGTTGGAACCGATCGAGAAACCGTCGAAGAACTCAAGGAACTCTTCAGCCAGAATCGCGTTGGATGGCAGCTCGCACATCATGATGATGCGCAGGCCGTTTTCGCCACGCTTGAGGCCGTTTTCAGCCAGCAAGTCGATCACCTGGCTCGCTTCGCCCAGGGTGCGTACGAACGGCACCATGATTTCGACGTTGGTAAAGCCCATGTCGTTGCGCACGCGCTTGAGGGCACGGCACTCGAGCTCGAAGCAATCGCGGAAGTTTTCGCTGATGTAACGCGAAGCACCACGGAAGCCCAGCATCGGGTTTTCTTCTTCCGGCTCGTACAGTTTGCCGCCGATCAGGTTGGCGTATTCGTTGGACTTGAAGTCCGACAGACGCACGATCACTTTTTTCGGGGTAAACGCGCCAGCCAGGGTGCTGATACCTTCAACCAGTTTGTCGACGTAGAAATCAACCGGGTCGCTGTAACCCGCGATGCGCTTGTCGACGCTGTCTTTGATTTCTTGCGGCAAACCGTCGTAGTTCAGCAGTGCCTTTGGGTGCACGCCGATCATACGGTTGATGATGAACTCCAGACGGGCCAGGCCCACACCGGCGTTCGGCAGTTGTGCGAAGTCAAACGCACGGTCCGGGTTACCCACGTTCATCATGATTTTGAACGGCAGTTCCGGCATGGCATCGACGGAGTTTTTCTTGATGTCGAAGCCCAGCTCACCTTCGAAGATGAAACCGGTATCGCCTTCAGCACACGAAACCGTCACGCCCTGGCCGTCTTTGAGCAACTGAGTGGCGTTGCCGCAACCGACGACCGCCGGGATACCCAGCTCACGCGCGATGATCGCGGCGTGGCAGGTACGGCCACCGCGGTTGGTAACGATAGCGCTGGCGCGCTTCATGACCGGTTCCCAGTCCGGGTCAGTCATGTCCGACACCAACACGTCGCCCGGCTGGACTTTGTCCATCTCGGAGACGTCTTTAATGATGCGAACCTTGCCCGCGCCGATGCGCTGGCCAATGGCGCGACCTTCAACCAGCACAGTGCCGGTTTCTTTGAGCAGGTAACGCTCCATCACGTTGGCCTGGGTGCGGCTCTTCACGGTTTCAGGACGGGCCTGAACAATGTACAGCTTGCCGTCGTCGCCATCTTTGGCCCACTCGATGTCCATCGGGCACTTGTAGTGCTTCTCGATGATCATCGCTTGCTTGGCCAGTTCGTTGATTTCAGCGTCGCTCAGGCAGAAACGCTCGCGGTCCGCCTTCTCTACGTCGATGACCTTGACCGATTTACCGGCCTTGGCTTCGTCGCCGTAGATCATTTTGATCGCTTTGCTACCCAGGTTGCGGCGCAGGATCGCAGGGCGACCGGCTTCCAGGGTTGGTTTGTGAACGTAGAATTCGTCCGGGTTGACCGCGCCTTGTACGACGGTTTCGCCCAGGCCGTAGGCGCCGGTGATGAACACCACATCACGGAAGCCCGACTCGGTGTCCAGGGTGAACATCACGCCTGCGGTGCCGGTTTCGGAACGCACCATGCGCTGTACGCCAGCCGACAGGGCCACCAGCTTGTGGTCAAAACCTTGGTGCACGCGGTAAGAAATCGCACGGTCGTTGAACAGGGAAGCGAACACTTCCTTGGCCGCACGAATCACGTTTTCAACGCCACGGATGTTCAGGAAGGTTTCTTGCTGACCAGCAAAGGAGGCGTCCGGCAAGTCTTCGGCGGTGGCCGAAGAACGTACGGCAACGGCCATGTCCGGGTTGCCTTGCGAGAGGGTCGCAAACGCAGCACGGATTTCAGCGTTGAGTTTCTCAGGGAACTCGGCTTCCATGATCCATTGACGGATCTGGGCGCCGGTCTTGGCCAGGGCGTTGACGTCATCAACATCCAGCGCGTCCAACGCTGCATGGATCTGATCGTTCAAGCCGCTCAGCTCAAGAAAATCACGGTATGCCTGGGAAGTCGTCGCAAAACCACCGGGAACCGATACACCAGCGCCTGCAAGGTTGCTGATCATCTCGCCGAGGGATGCGTTCTTGCCCCCCACATGCTCCACATCATGGACGCCGAGCTTATCGAGGGAAACTACGTACTCTACCAAGGTGATCTCTCCACTAACTGTGTTGGAAAAGCTCAGGGTGCCGGACACTCCGTCTATGGAGTCTCTCGGCGATTGTGGCCTGGACCTGGAAAATAAGTGACACTGCCTGCCATTGCGGGCGACAAAATCGCGCCTATCATATCCAAGAAACGTCACCAGCTTAAGGCCCAAGGCGCAAATGAAACGATCTGCTTTCTTTATATCCGACGGCACCGGCATCACAGCCGAAACCCTCGGCCAGAGTTTGTTGGCGCAATTCGAAAACGTGACCTTCAGCAAATTCACACGCCCTTATATAGATAGCGTGGAAAAAGCGCGGGCAATGGTACAACAAATCGACAACGCCGCCGAAAAAGACGGTGTTCGCCCGATAATCTTCGACACTATCGTCAATCAGGATATTCGCGAAGTCCTCGCCACCGCCAATGGCTTCATGATCGACATTTTTTCCAGTTTCCTGGCGCCCCTGGAGCAGGAACTAGCGGAACATTCCTCCTACTCAGTGGGTAAATCCCACTCAATTGGCCATAACTCCAACTATATGGAGCGTATCGAGGCGGTGAACTTTGCCCTCGACAACGACGACGGCGCGCGCACACACAAATACGACAAGGCCGACCTGATTCTGGTAGGTGTGTCGCGTTGCGGTAAAACCCCGACCTGCCTGTACATGGCCATGCAATTCGGCATTCGGGCGGCCAACTACCCGTTGACCGAAGACGACATGGAAAGCCTGAAGCTGCCCGCGGCCTTGCGCGCGCACAAGCACAAACTGTTCGGCCTGACCATCGACCCGGATCGCCTCACCGCCATTCGCAACGAGCGCAAGCCCAACAGCCGATACTCCAGCTACGCCCAGTGCGAATTTGAAGTGCGCGAAGTCGAAAGCCTGTTCCAGCGCGAAAACATCCCGCACATCAACTCCACCCATTTCTCGGTAGAAGAAATCTCGGCCAAGATCCTGGTCGAAAAAGGCGTGGAGCGACGTTTTAAATAACCCCACCGCCTTGTAGGAGCGAGCTTGCCTCGCGATCTTTTAAACCATCAAAAGATCGCGAGACAAGCTCGCTCCTACAGGGGATTGGGTTTAAATCACCAGCAAATCAATAAATGCATGAACCGGCGTTGCTTCAAGCTTCGCCTGGTCTTTGCACAGTTCAAAAATCTGCTTGCAGCGTTGGCCGACAAAGCGCGTGGCCAGGTTGGCCTTGAACTTGTCTTCCAGCAACGGAATGCCTTCAGCCCGGCGCCGACGATGGCCGATCGGGTACTCCACCACTACTTGCTCGGTGTGGGTGCCGTCCTTGAAAAACACCTGAATGGCGTTGGCAATCGAACGCTTGTCGGCCTCCAGGTATTCACGGGTGTAGCGTGGCTCTTCGACAATGACCATCTTCTCGCGCAGCTCATCAATGATCGGATGCGCAGCGTGGAAGTCGTCTTCGTACTGTTCCGCCACCAGATTGCCAAATGCCAGCGGCACGGCAGTCATGTATTGAATGCAGTGATCTCGATCCGCCGCATTGGCCAACTGGCCTTGCTTGGAAATGATCCGGATCGCGGATTCGTGGGTGGTGATCACGATTTTGTCGATCTCATGCAAGCGATCTTTCACCTGCGGGTGCAAGGTCACGGCCGCTTCGCACGCCGTCTGCGCATGGAACTCAGCCGGAAAACTGATCTTGAACAGCACGTTTTCCATCACATAGGTGCCATAAGGCTGTGACAGGCTGAATTGGCGCTGCCCTTCAGGCTTAAGCGCCAGGTCCTTGTTGGTGTGGCTGAACAGCACGTCGTAAAAGCCCCACTGCGGCGCCGTCAGCACGCCCGGGATACCCATTTCACCGCGCAGCGCGATATCCGCCAGGCGCACGCCGCGACTCGACGCATCCCCCGCCGCCCACGACTTGCGCGAGCCGGCGTTGGGCGCATGGCGGTAGGTACGCAAGGCCTGACCATCGACAAACGCATGGGACAACGCCGCCAGCAACTGCTCGCGATCAGCGCCCATCAGCTTGGCGCAGACCGCCGTCGACGCAACTTTCACCAGCAGCACATGGTCAAGGCCGACGCGATTAAAGGAGTTTTCCAGGGCAATGACGCCTTGAATCTCATGCGCCATGATCATCGCCTCCAGCACCGCACGCACGGTCAAAGGCGCTTCGCCATTGGCCACACGCTTTTGCGAGAGGTGGTCGGCCACCGCCAGAATACCGCCCAGGTTATCCGAAGGATGCCCCCACTCCGCCGCCAGCCATGTGTCGTTGTAATCCAGCCAACGGACGATACAGCCGATGTCCCATGCAGCCTTGACCGGGTCCAGGCGAAACGACGTACCGGGCACGCGTGCGCCGAACGGCACCACCGTACCTTCGACAATCGGGCCCAGGTGTTTGGTGCATTCCGGAAAACGCAGTGCCAGCAGGCCGCAGCCCAAAGTGTCCATCAGGCAGTTACGGGCGGTGTTCAGGGCTTCTGGGGAAGTGATGCGGTAAGTCAGGACGTAGTCGGCAATGTCCTGCAAGACCTTGTCATAGTCGGGACGGTTGTTGAGGTCGACGTTGGCGCTCATGTGGAGTGACTCCAAGTGGGTGAATGAGTGTCGTGTTCCATCCTCAGGGTCAGGCTGGCAGGTCTGAATGCCCGCTCTACATACCAGTTGTAGGAGCGAGCTTGCCTCGCGATCTGTTGGGTAGTTAAGAGATCGCGAGACAAGCTCGCTCCTACAGGTTTTTATTTCAAATCGGGGGCACCCGCACCCAACCTTCCATCAAGACCCGCGCGCTGCGGCTCATGATGGCTTTGGTCACGGTCCATTCGCCGTCAACTTGCTGCGCTTGTGCGCCCACCCGCAGGGTGCCCGACGGATGGCCGAAGCGCACGGCGCTGCGCAATTCACCACCCGCGGCCAGGTTGACCAGGGTGCCCGGAATGGCGGCTGCCGTGCCAATCGCTACCGCAGCAGTGCCCATCATGGCGTGGTGCAGTTTGCCCATCGACAAGGCACGCACCAGCAAATCAATGCTGTTCGCGCTTACCGGCTTACCGCTGGACGACAGGTAATCCGCAGGCTTGGCCACAAACGCCACTTTGGGTGTGTGCTGGCGTTTGGCTGCATCGTCGAGGTTATCGATCAGGCCCATGCGTAACGCACCGTAGGCACGAATGGTTTCGAACAGCGCCAGCGCTTTCGCATCCGCGTTGATGTCGTTCTGCAGTTCCGTGCCGGTGTAACCAATGTCGTGGGCATTGATGAAAATGGTCGGGATGCCGGCATTGATCATCGTGACTTTAAGGGTGCCAACGCCCGGCACTTCCAAGTCGTCCACCAGGTTGCCGGTGGGGAACATCGAACCACCCGCGCCCTCTTCTTCTGCCGCCGGGTTGAGGAACTCAAGCTGAACCTCTGCCGCCGGAAAAGTCACGCCATCCAGTTCAAAGTCGCCAGTTTCCTGGACCGCGCCGTCAGTGATAGGCACGTGGGCAATAATGGTTTTGCTGATGTTGGCTTGCCAGATGCGCACCACCGCCGTGCCGTTGCGCGGAATACGGCTCGGGTCGACCAGACCGCTGCTGATGGCGAACGAACCGACCGCCGCCGACAGGTTGCCGCAGTTGCCGCTCCAGTCGACAAAAGGCTTGTCGATCGACACCTGACCAAACAGGTAATCGACGTCATGGTCAGCGTGCAGGCTTTTGCTGACGATCACGGTTTTGCTGGTGCTGGACGTGGCGGCGCCCATGCCGTCGATTTGCTTCTCATACGGGTCCGGGCTGCCGATCACCCGCAGCAACAACGCATCACGGGCCGCCCCCGGCACCTGAGCCACGTCAGGCAAGTCGAGCAGGCTGAAAAACACCCCTTTACTGGTACCGCCCCGCATATACGTCGCCGGGATTTTGATTTGCGCTGCAAAAGCCATGAATAGAATCCTGTCATGTCCTCTGTAGGAGCGAGCTCGCCTCGCGATCTTTTTAGAAGATCAAAAGATCGCGAGGCGAGCTCGCTCCTACAGGAAGTGGTTAAGCGGTTGCCGACTCCAGGAAGTCCTGGGCAAAGCGCTGCAACACGCCGCCCGCTTCGTAGATCGACACTTCTTCAGCCGTGTCCAGGCGGCAAGTCACAGGCACCTCGACACGCTCGCCATTTTTACGGGTAATCACCAGCGTCAGCGTGGCACGCGGGGTGCGCTCGCCAATCACGTCGTAGGTTTCACTGCCGTCGATCTGCAAGGTTTTGCGGTTGGTGCCCGGCATGAACTCCAGCGGCAACACGCCCATGCCCACCAAGTTGGTGCGGTGAATGCGCTCAAACCCTTCGGCGGCAATCGCCTCCACACCCGCCAGCCGTACGCCCTTGGCTGCCCAGTCACGGGACGAACCCTGGCCATAGTCGGCGCCGGCAATAATGATCAGCGGCTGCTTGCGATCCATGTAGGTTTCAATCGCTTCCCACATGCGCATCACCTGGCCTTCCGGCTCAAGGCGAGTCAATGAACCCTGCTTGACCTTGCCGTCCTCGATGACCATTTCGTTGAACAGTTTCGGGTTGGCAAAGGTCGCGCGCTGAGCAGTCAGGTGGTCGCCACGGTGGGTGGCATAGGAGTTGAAGTCGACTTCCGGCAAGCCCATTTTCGCCAGGTATTCACCGGCGGCGCTGTCGAGCATGATCGCGTTGGACGGCGACAAATGGTCGGTGGTTATGTTGTCCGGCAGCACGGCCAGCGGGCGCATGCCCTTGAGCGGACGCGCACCGGCCAGCGCCCCTTCCCAGTACGGCGGGCGGCGGATATAGGTGCTTTGCGGGCGCCAGTCGTACAGCGGCTCGACTTTCGGGCCGGTGTCTTCGTGAATGGCGAACATCGGAATGTACACCTGGCGGAACTGCTCCGGTTTCACCGAAGCCTTGACCACTGCGTCGATTTCTTCGTCCGTCGGCCAGATGTCTTTCAGGCGGATTTCATTGCCCTGAGCGTCCAGGCCCAGCACGTCTTTTTCGATGTCAAAACGAATGGTCCCGGCAATCGCATAAGCCACCACCAGCGGCGGCGAGGCCAGAAACGCCTGCTTGGCGTACGGGTGAATACGCCCGTCAAAGTTACGGTTCCCCGACAGCACGGCCGTGGCGTAGAGGTCACGGTCGATGATTTCTTGCTGAATCACCGGGTCCAGCGCCCCGGACATGCCGTTGCACGTGGTGCAGGCAAACGCCACAACGCCAAAGCCCAGTTGCTCCAGCTCGTCAGTCAGCCCCGCTTCATCCAGGTACAGCGCCACGGTTTTCGAGCCCGGCGCCAGCGACGATTTAACCCACGGTTTGCGGGTCAGCCCCAATTTGTTGGCGTTGCGGGCCAGCAAACCGGCGGCAATCACGTTGCGCGGGTTGCTGGTGTTGGTGCAACTGGTGATCGCAGCGATGATCACCGCGCCATCGGGCATTTGCCCCGGCACTTCATCCCACTGCCCGGCGATGCCTTTGCTCGCCAGATCGCTGGTGGCCACCCGCGCATGCGGGTTGCTTGGGCCAGCCATGTTGCGCACCACCGACGACAGGTCAAAGCTCAGATTGCGCTCGTACTGCGCGCCCTTGAGGCTGTCGGCCCACAGACCGTTGACCTTGGCGTAGTGCTCCACCAACTGCACTTGCTGGTCTTCGCGGCCAGTCAGTTTGAGGTAATCAATGGTTTGTTGGTCAATGTAGAACATCGCCGCCGTGGCGCCGTATTCCGGGGCCATGTTGGAAATAGTCGCGCGGTCGCCCAGGGTCAGCGCCGCAGCGCCTTCGCCATAGAACTCCAGCCAGGCGCCGACCACTTTTTGCTTGCGCAGGAACTCGGTCAGCGCCAGCACCATGTCGGTGGCGGTGATGCCCGGTTGCAGCTTGCCGGTCAGCTCAACGCCGACGATTTCTGGCAGGCGCATCCACGAGGCTCGACCGAGCATCACGCTTTCGGCTTCGAGGCCGCCGACGCCGATGGCAATCACGCCTAGCGAGTCGACGTGCGGGGTGTGGCTGTCGGTGCCGACGCAAGTGTCGGGGAAGGCTACGCCATCACGCACCTGAATCACCGGAGACATTTTCTCCAGGTTGATCTGGTGCATGATGCCGTTGCCCGGCGGGATCACGTCGACGTTTTTAAAGGCTTTTTTGGTCCACTCGATAAAGTGGAAACGGTCTTCGTTGCGGCGGTCTTCGATGGCGCGGTTCTTTTCAAACGCCTCGGGGTCATAACCGCCACATTCCACGGCCAGCGAGTGGTCGACAATCAGTTGGGTCGGCACCACCGGGTTGACTTGCGCCGGGTCGCCGCCTTGTTGGGCGATGGCATCACGCAGGCCTGCGAGGTCAACCAGAGCGGTTTGGCCAAGGATGTCATGGCACACCACACGCGCCGGGAACCACGGAAAATCGAGGTCGCGCTTGCGCTCGATCAACTGGCTCAGGGAGGCATTTAACGTGGCCGGATCGCAACGCCGCACCAGGTTTTCGGCCAGCACGCGCGCGGTATAAGGCAGTGTGTCGTAGGCACCGGGGGTGATCGCATCGACCGCCGCACGGGTGTCGAAGTAATCCAGCCGGGTGCCCGGCAGCGTTTTACGAAATTCAGTATTCATGGTGCGGGACTCGATCACGGTAATGACAAAAAAGAGTGACGGCGCAGCGCTCATGTGGGAGCGGGCTTGCTCGCGAAAGCATCGACACGGTCTTGCTGAAAGACCGAGGTAGCCGAATCGCGAGCAAGCCCGCTCCCACATTTAGTCAACAGCGGCCGTCAACTCCCTCATTCAGCGACGCTCGATTGGCACGAACTTGCGCTGTTCAACGCCGATGTACTCGGCGCTTGGACGGATGATGCGGTTGTTGGCGCGCTGTTCGAACACGTGTGCAGCCCAGCCGGTCAGGCGCGAGCAGACAAAGATCGGGGTGAACAGCTTGGTCGGGATGCCCATGAAGTGGTACGCCGAGGCATGGTAGAAGTCGGCGTTGGGGAACAGTTTCTTTTGCTCCCACATGGTTTTGTCGATGGCTTCGGACACCGGGAACAGCACGGTATCGCCCACTTCTTCAGCCAGCTTTTTCGACCAGCCCTTAATCACCTCGTTACGCGGATCGCTGTCTTTGTAGATCGCGTGACCAAAGCCCATGATCTTGTCTTTGCGCGCCAGCATGCCGAGGGTGCCCTCGACGGCGTCTTCGGCCGAGGCAAAGCGCTCGATCATTTCCATGGCCGCTTCGTTGGCGCCGCCGTGCAGCGGGCCGCGCAGCGAGCCGATGGCCGCAGTGATGCACGAATACAGATCGGACAGCGTCGATGCACAGACACGGGCGGTGAAGGTTGAGGCGTTGAACTCGTGTTCTGCATAGAGGATCAGCGACACGTTCATCACTTTGACGTGCAACTCGCTCGGCTTTTTGCCATGCAGCAGGTGCAGGAAGTGACCGCCAATCGACGCTTCATCGCTCACGCACTCGATGCGCTTGGCGTCGTGGCTGAAGCGGTACCAGTAGCACATGATCGCCGGGAAGGCGGCCAGCAGGCGGTTGGTCTTGTCCAGTTGCTCGGAGAAGTCTTTCTCCGGTTCCAGATTGCCCAGGAACGAGCAACCGGTGCGCATCACGTCCATCGGGTGGGCGTCTGCGGGGATGCGTTCCAGCACTTCTTTCAAGGCTTGCGGCAAGTCGCGCAGGGTTTTCAGCTTGGCGGTGTAGTCAGCCAGCTGGGTTTTAGTCGGCAGTTCGCCGTACAGCAGCAGGTAAGCCACTTCTTCGAACTGGGCATCGGCTGCCAGCTCACGCACGTCATAACCCCGATAAGTGAGGCCGGCGCCTTCCTGACCGACCGTCGACAGGGCTGTTTGCCCGGCCACCTGGCCACGTAATCCGGCACCGCTCAATACTTTTGCTTCGGCCATTGCGCTCTCCAATCTTGAATTTGTTAGGGATTCGGCAAGTCTTTGTACATACCTCTGTGGGAGCGGGCTTGCTCGCGATTCAAGCAACACGGTTTGCCTGAATCATTGCGCAGAACCCATCGCGAGCAAGCCCGCTCCCACACGTGTTATTTCTTCGCTGCAAACAGCGCGTCGAGCTTCTGCTCGAATTCGTGGTAGTTGATGGCGTCGTACAGCTCCATGCGGGTTTGCATGGTGTCGATCACATTTTGCTGGGTACCGTCGCGGCGGATGGCGCCGTACACGTTCTCTGCTGCCTTGTTCATCGCCCGGAACGCCGACAGCGGGTACAGCACCAGCGATACATCAACGCTAGCCAATTGCTCGGTGGTGTACAGCGGCGTTGCGCCGAACTCGGTGATGTTGGCCAGAATCGGCGCCTTGACCCGGTCGGCAAACAGTTTGTACATCTCAAGCTCGGTGATGGCTTCCGGGAAGACCATGTCGGCACCGGCTTCAACACATGCCGCCGCACGTTCAAGCGCCGACTCCAGGCCCTCGACCGCCAGCGCATCGGTGCGCGCCATGATCACGAAGCTGTCATCGGTGCGCGCATCCACCGCGGCTTTAATACGGTCGATCATTTCTTGTTGCGAAACGATCTCTTTGTTCGGGCGATGACCGCAACGCTTGGCGCCGACCTGGTCTTCGATGTGAATGGCCGCAGCGCCAAACTTGATCATCGACTTGACCGTGCGCGAAACGTTGAAGAACGACGAGCCAAAGCCCGTGTCCACGTCTACCAGCAGCGGCAGGTCGCACACGTCAGTGATACGGCGCACGTCGGTCAGCACGTCGTCCAGGCCGGTAATGCCCAGGTCAGGCACGCCCAGCGAACCCGCAGCGACACCGCCACCCGACAGGTAAATCGCCTTGAAACCGGCACGTTTGGCCAGCAGTGCGTGGTTGGCGTTGATCGCACCGACGACTTGCAACGGGTGTTCGCTGGCGACTGCATCACGGAAACGCTGGCCTGGACTGTTTTTATTGCTCATGACTCACCTCGTGGAGTGGCTGTCTGCTGGGCGCTGTCTTGGTAGTGACGCGCGATATTGCGTTTGGAAGCGCCGATGTGGCGGCGCATCAACAACTCGGCCAGTTCGCCGTCGCGATCGGCAATGGCATCGAGAATCCGGTGGTGCTCGGCAAACGCCTGGTGCGGGCGGTTGGGGGTGGCGGAAAACTGGATGCGATACATGCGCACCAATTGATACAACTCACCGCAGAGCATCTGGGTCAGCGTGCGATTGCCGCTGCCTTGAATAATCTTGTAATGAAAATCAAAGTCGCCTTCTTGCTGGTAGTACCCGACACCCGCCTGAAACGCCTCATCGCGCTCATGGGTTTCGAGCACCTGGCGCAACTCGGCGATGTCTTCATCGCTCATGCGCTCGGCCGCCAAACGGCAGGCCATGCCTTCAAGGGATTCACGGATTTCGTAGAGTTCGATCAGCTCGGCATGGCTCAACGAGACCACGCGGGCGCCAACATGCGGGACGCGCACCAGCAAACGCTGGCCTTCAAGCCGATGAATCGCCTCACGCAAGGGGCCGCGGCTGATGCCGTAGGTGCGCGCCAGTTCAGGCTCGGAGATCTTGCTGCCCGGGGCGATTTCGCCTTTGACAATGGCCGCCTGAATGCGTCGAAAGACGTTCTCGGACAAGGTTTCCGAGTCATCCTGGGCAACCAGGGACGGCTCCAGTGCTTGCTGCATATTGTCGACACCTTCGAAATCAATAGCGCCAAAACTAGCCATTTAAGCGCTATCAGTCAAAGGATAAATATGGATTGTCGACAATCGTCGAATAAGACCTTGGTGTAATCGACATCACATACCGCCCGCGCAGACGGCGCGAACGCTGGCGCCATAAAACCATCATGTTAGAATGCCCGCCGCATCCGCCCTGCCCCCATCCATCGGGCAGCCGCACGAGGAAACTTGCATCGTTGCCAGTCGCCTTGAACTGAAGATTGCAAGAGATCACGCCTCAATTTATGAAATTCATCACCCTCTTCACCTTTCTATGTCTGCTGTCCCTGCCGGGCCTGAGCCTTGGCGGCGAAAAAACCGTGTACGGCCTGAATGAATACGCCGAACTGGCAGGCATAGACCTGCTGGTTGCAGCCAAACTCGACACCGGCGCCAAAACCGCCTCGCTGAGCGCCCGCGACATCAAACGTTTTAAACGTGACGGTGAAAGCTGGGTGCGCTTTTACCTGGCCATCGACGACGCCCACAGCCACCCCATCGAACGCCCGCTGGCCCGTGTGAGCAAGATCAAACGCCGCTCGGGTGACTACGACCCGCAGGCCGACAAGAACTACACCTCGCGCCCGGTCATCAGCCTGGAAATTTGTATGGGCAAGGCTTTACGCACCATCGAAGTGAACTTGACCGACCGAAGTGCGTTCCAATACCCGCTGTTGATTGGCTCCGAAGCGCTTAAACGCTTTGATGCGCTGGTCGACCCCAGTCTTAAATACGCTGCTGGCAAACCTGCCTGCGTCGCTAACGCTCAAATCGCAGAGTAATTGAAATGCGCGCTCTTACCCTTCACCTGAAAATCTTGATCACCATTCTGTTGGTGTTGGGCGTTTCAATTACCGCCTACCAGATTTTCGTCATCGGCATCCCTGTGACCGAAGACGCGACCGACGACCTGTGGAACATCGACGCCAAAGTCGAGTTCGTGGCCAACGCCAAAGACCCGGTCAAAATCCAGATGTTCGTCCCGCCGCTTAACCGCGATTACGTCAGCCTCAATGAAAGCTTTATCTCGAACAACTACGGGGTAAGCGTCAACCGCGTCGACGGCAACCGCAAGGTCACCTGGTCGGCACGCCGGGTCAGCGGCAAGCAAACCCTTTACTACCGCCTGGTCCTGACCAAGCGCTATTCGGGTGACAAAACCAAGGTCAAAGGCCCGGTATTCCGCGACAGCATCGCCGTCGACGGCCCGGAGAAAATCGCCGCCGAAGCCCTGCTCGCACCGATTCGCCAGCACTCTGCCGACGTCGAAACCTTTATCAGCGAAACCATCAAGCGGGTGAACAACCTCAATGATGACAACGTCAAGTTGCTGCTGGCAGGCGATCCGTCGACCCCGCACAAAGCCCAGATCATTGAATTGCTGCTGTCGATTGCCCACGTCCCGATGGAGCGCGTGCACACCATCCGCCTGGTCGCCGATCAACCGCAAAACCCGGAACTGTGGCTGCGCAGCTTCAACGGCAACGACTGGCTGTACTTCAACCCGGAATCGGGCGAGCAAGGCCTGCCGTCTGACCGCCTGCTCTGGTGGATCGGCGACGAGCCGCTGGTGACGATGGATGGCGGCAAAAAAGCCAACGTGACGTTCAGCCTCAACAACAGCGAAATGAACGCCATTCGCCTGGCCAAACTGACCGACGAGAACACCGACGCCAACTTCCTCGAGTACTCGCTATACGGCTTGCCGCTGCAAACCCAGCAGACCTTCATGATCATGGTGATGATCCCGATTGGCGTACTGGTGATTCTGGTCCTGCGCAACCTGATCGGCCTGCAAACACTCGGCACCTTTACCCCGGTATTGATCGCCCTGGCGTTCCGCGAAACCCAACTGGAGTTCGGCATCATCCTGTTTACGGTGATAACGGCGCTCGGGTTAATGCTGCGTTCCTATCTGGAACATCTGAAGTTGCAGATGCTGCCCAGGTTGTCGGTGGTGCTGACGTTCGTAGTAATCCTGATCGCTGCCATCAGCCTGTTCAGCCATAAACTGGGCCTTGAACGCGGGCTGTCGGTGGCACTGTTCCCGATGGTGATTCTGACCATGACCATCGAGCGCCTGTCAATCACCTGGGAAGAGCGTGGCGGCGGCCATGCCATGAAAGTCGCCATCGGCACCCTGTTCGCCGCCACCCTGGCCTACCTGGTGATGAGCGTGCCTGAGCTGGTGTACTTCGTGTTCACCTTCCCGGCCGTGCTGCTGATTCTGGTGGCATTCATGCTGGCCATGGGTCGCTATCGCGGCTACCGCCTGACCGAGCTGGTGCGTTTCAAAGCGTTCTTGAAGGCTGACTCCTGATGTTTGGCTTCTGGAAGACCTGGAAGGCCCTGGAAGCCAAGGGCATCATGGGCATCAATCGGCGCAATGCGGACTACGTACTCAAGTACAACAAACGCAGCCTGTACCCGATTGTGGATGACAAGATCATCACCAAAGAGCGCGCCATTGCCGCCGGCATTGATGTGCCGGAGTTGTACGGGGTGATCTCCACCGAGAAAGAAATCGAGAAGCTCGATGACATCATCGGTGGCCGCTCGGACTTCGTGATCAAGCCCGCGCAAGGCGCGGGCGGCGATGGCATTTTGGTGATTGCTGACCGCTTCGAAGACCGCTTTCGCACCGTGTCGGGCAAGATCATCAGCCACGAAGAAATCGAACATCAGATTTCCAGCATCCTCACCGGCCTGTATTCCCTGGGCGGGCACCGCGACCGGGCACTGATCGAGTACCGCGTCACGCCTGACCAGATCTTCAAAAGCATCAGCTATGAAGGCGTGCCGGACATACGCATCATTGTGCTGATGGGCTACCCGGTAATGGCCATGCTGCGCTTGCCGACCCGCCAATCGGGCGGAAAGGCCAACCTGCACCAGGGCGCCATCGGTGTGGGTGTCGACCTGGCAACCGGCCTGACCCTGCGCGGCACGTGGCTGAACAGCATCATCAGCAAGCACCCGGACACCACCAATGCGGTGGACGGCGTGCAACTGCCCAACTGGGACGGCTTCATGAAGCTGGCCGCCGGTTGCTATGAGCTATGCGGCCTGGGCTATATCGGCGTCGACATGGTGCTCGACCAGGACAAAGGCCCGTTGATTCTGGAACTCAATGCCCGACCGGGGCTGAACATCCAGATCGCCAACAACTGCGGCCTGACCCTGCGCACCCACGCCGTGGAAGCCCACCTCGCCGAACTGGCAGAAAAAGGCATTCAAGAGACACCCGAAGAGCGCGTGCGCTTTACCCAAGAGCTGTTCGGGCATATTCACCAGAGCGAATAACCTGTAATTACATGGACTCGCCCAAGCCGAGGCGTCTGTGCGCCACGGTGGCATTCTATTAGAAGCCAACGACAGCGAG
>NZ_WIVR01000189.1:0-451 GCF_009600525.1 Pseudomonas sp. FSL R10-1350 | reverse complement strand
TCGGATTGGCCTGGCCAGATACTGCGTAGTCTGCGGGCAATTTGTTGCGGTGACCAGCCGATGCGGAGCATTTCGACGACCACTTGAAATAGCTCTGAGTCCGGAGACAAACGCCGCTGACGGCGAGGCGCATGTCGAAGCTGTTGAGCCCTGCTGGTAGCTTGGATGGCGTCATAGTGAGGCTGCTGGGGGTTGCGTTTGATCTCACGACTAATGGTGCTGGGGTGACGGCCTAGCAAAGCGGCAATAGCTCGCAGCGTCTGTCGTTGAAAGAGCATCACCATAATGGTGACGCGCTCCTCGGTACTCAGTTGGTTGTATTGGGTAGACATGGCAACACCTTACATGAGGTGTTGCACTTGCTCCTTGAGACCGCCCATCCTTGCCGAACGTGCTAATCTTCCTGCCAAGGCCAAAAGCAAACTTCGCGAATTGAGAGTCCAGTTATCTG
>NZ_WIVR01000188.1:0-453 GCF_009600525.1 Pseudomonas sp. FSL R10-1350 | reverse complement strand
GCGGCACCTCGGCATTAAACCGCCGCACGTTCTCGTCCATCAGGTTGTATCGGTAGTTACCCCGGAAGTCGTCGACAGTCACCGCGACATGGCTTTTGGCTTCAGTGGTCAGGTTGCGCCAGACGCGACCATTTTCCACGACCTGTTGGGCCGGAACCGGGCCGTCTGCGTAGATAGTGTCGCCACTGTGCAAGAAAAAATCCGGCAAGCGTCGACGCATGGCGTCGTAGATGCGCATGCCGCCTATGTCAGGGTTGATGCCGAACCCTTGACCGACCGTATCACCACTCCATACAAAACGAATGTCCCGCGGCTGCCCTGGCACACTGCGCAGGTGCCCGAACCACGGTTCGCCCGCTGTTCCGGTGCGGGCGTCCTCGAACCAGGCGCGATAAAAGATGGATTGATCGGCGGGCAGCCCTCTGAGTTCCACCCGGGCGGTGTAGTCAGTGC